>DATFZA010000644.1:0-3688 GCA_035314765.1 Bryobacteraceae bacterium | reverse complement strand
TGTCTGCCGCGCATGCGGCCACAACATTTTTACGACATTGTGGTGCAGGTGGCCATCATCCGTCCCGGACCGATCGTAGGCCAGATGCTGCATCCTTACTTACGGCGCAGGCAGGGCAGGGAAGCTCCGCAATGTTTGCATCCATCCCTGGAACCGGTGCTGGCGCGCACTTTGGGTGTCCCGCTGTTTCAAGAGCAGTTGCTGCGCATGGCCATGATCGCATCGAACTTCACCGGCGGCCAGGCGGAAGAGCTGCGGCGCGCCATGGGCTTCAAACGATCACAAGAGCGAATGCAGGAAGTGGAAGGCAACCTGCGCGCCGGCATGGAAAAGAACGGCATCACCGGAAAAGTGCAGGACACCATTATTCAATCCATAACTGCCTTCGCGCTGTATGGATTTCCTGAGTCGCACGCCGCCAGCTTCGCGCTCATCGCCTATGCCAGCGCTTATTTGAAATGCCACTACCTGGCGGCCTTCACGGCGGCCATTCTCAACAATCAACCCATGGGGTTTTACGCGCCCGCCACGCTGGTAAAAGATGCGCAGCGGCATGGGCTCCATTTTCAGCCGATCGACGTAACGCGCTCCCAGTGGTTCTGCACCATAGAAGAGCATAACGGAGAGCGTCATGTTCGCCTGGGGTTGAACTATGTCAAAGGCCTGCGCGAAGAAACTGCGCGGGCCATTCTGCGGGAGCGCGCGGCCGGTTCATTTGCGAGCATTCAGGACTTGGTCCGCCGAGTGCCCAGTGTGCGTAAGGACGAACTCCGCAAGTTGAGCGAAATCGGCGCACTGAATTTTATCAACAAGCAGCCGCTTCATCGCCGCTCGGCGCTGTGGGAATCGGAAGCGGCGATTCAACCGCGTGGCCCGTTATTTGATGCGCTGGATGAGCCCTCCGATGAATTTCCGTTGTCCGCCATGACGCCCACCGAGCGCCTGAACGCCGATTTCCGCGGAACCCACGTCACCATCGGCAAGCATCCCATGGCTTTCCACCGGCCGGCCTTGAACGCGCTCAAAGTGGTGCCCGCGTATCGATTGAAGAATCTACGGAACGCTACAGCGGTGCGAATCGCCGGCTGCGTTATCTGCCGCCAGCGGCCCGGTACGGCCAAGGGCCTGACCTTTCTCAGCCTGGAAGATGAAACCGGCATCTCGAACGCCGTGGTGATGCCCGATGTGTTCGAGCGCGAGCGCGTCAACCTGATCGGCCACAGTTACATCTTGATCGAAGGCGAACTGCAGAACCTGGACGGCGTGGTATCGGTGAAAACCGCGTCAGTCCAACCGCTGGCATTGGCCGAGGCAAGCGTGCCGTCGCACGATTTTCATTGAACATTACGTGCAAGGTTCACAAATCTTCGGGCCGCAGGCCGGTATCCTTACCGATCCTCGCGAGAGCTGCAGGGCCGATTTCCTCCCGATCATGAAAACAAAACGTGAAATTAGTTAGGCCAACCCGCCCGTTGTAGCTTTCGATGTGAACCGACCTGTTTCTTCAGGCTCCAGCCTTGTCGAAGTAAGGCGGAATAAACCTGCCTAGCTTTGGTGGCACTCCAGACGCTCACGCCGCAAACAGGACCTTGAGCGGCTCCGGAACTTCCTCACCACTCTCGATCATGTCAGCCAAAACCTGAAGGGCTATCGACTTGACTCTTCGCACCGCTTCCTCTGTGGTTGAACCGTACGCCATGACGCCGGGAAGTTCCGGCACGGAGGCCAGAATACGACCGTCATCTTCGCGATCAATCTCTACGCGGAGCGGCTGGATTTGAATCATGGACTGATTTAATTGTGCAACACTTCAAGCTGTTATGCATCGCTTATTTCTCCTCGCACTCTCGCTTACCGCTTTCGCCCTCGCGCAGGAGCCGCGCATCATTCCCTTGTGGGAAGGCCCTCTGTGGGAAGGCCGCGCGCCGGGCGCGCTCGGCGATCAGGATGACGATCGGCCGACCCTTACTTTTTACGCGGCGAACGGAAATCAGCCCCATCGGACCGCGATCGTCATCGCGCCGGGCGGGGCCTATGGACATCTGGCGATGAACCACGAAGGGAGGCAAGTGGCCAATTGGTTCAATGCGATGGGCATCCAGGGTTTCGTTTTGAAATACCGGTTGGGCCCGCGCTATCATCACCCCATTGAACTGGGTGACGCGCAACGGGCGTTGCGGCTGGTCCGCGCGCGGGCGGCCGAGTTTCAAGTCGATCCGCAGCGGCTCGGCATGATGGGCTTCTCGGCCGGTGGTCATCTCACCGCGACTGCGGCTACCCATTTTGACGACGGTAATCCAGCGGCTGCCGACCCGGTTGACCGCGCCGGCAGCCGTCCGGACTTTGTGATTCTGGCCTATCCGGTCATCTCGTTTCAGCCCGGTATCACGCATGTTGGCTCGGTGAAGAATCTGCTCGGTGACCAGCCCAGTTCGCAACTGATTGAAGACCTGTCCAATGAACTTCACGTTACCGCGCGGACGCCGCCGGCATTTCTGTTTCATACCAGCACCGACGCCACGGTGCCGGTTGCTAACAGCCTACGCTTCTACGAAGCGCTGCAGCGGGCTGGAGTGCCGGCTGAGCTGCATGTTTTTGAGGTTGGTCCGCACGGGGTGGGGCTTGCGTTGCAAGATGCCTCGCTGGGGCAGTGGCCCCAGTTGTTGAGAGAATGGCTCCGGCGCCGCGGTTTGTTGGCAAAATGACGAAGGCTACTTGCGCCTGAGGAGCGCCAACCCCGTCAGGCCAGCGGCGCAGAGCAACATGGTGGCGGGCTCCGGAGTGGCGATAACCGGCCCGATGCCCAGTGTTTGATGCCCGGCGCTTTCCGCGACGGCGGCAGTCCCCGCCGCGGAAGACGTGATGGTTGATGCGGAAGCGCAGCTCAACATAAGAGCGAGAGCAGCTACAATGACTACCGTTCTGTTTAAAACAATGAACAGCGGAAATGTCTTCATGGATGTCATGATAGCAGACTCTTCCTAACTATACTAGAGAGATACCTTGTCCAAAATGAACATCGCCGCCATGATCGACCACACGCTGTTGCGCCCCGACGCGACCCGCGCGGATATTCTCGCGGTGTGCCGCGAGGCCAGGCAGTTTGAGTTTGCTTCAGTGTGCACCAATTCGTTCTGGTCGCCGCTGGTGAGCGAACAACTCGCCGGGTCGCCGGTAAAGGTCTGCGCCGTGGTCGGATTTCCGCTGGGAGCCGGCTTGACTGAAGCCAAAGTTGCCGAGGCGGACGCGGCGATCCGCGCCGGCGCGCAAGAGATTGACATGGTGCTGAACATTGGGGCTTTGAAGGGCGGTGAAGATCGAGCGGTGGAGGCAGACATCCGCGCCGTGGTCGAAACCTGCCATCGGGCCAAGGCATTGGTCAAAGTGATCCTGGAGACAGCATTGTTGACTGACGAGGAGAAGAAGCGCGCCTGCTTGCTAGCGAAATCCGCGGGCGCCGATTTCGTAAAGACCTCCACCGGCTTCGGTCCCGCCGGCGCTACCGAACACGATGTCGCTTTGATGCGGCAAACCGTCGGCCCCGCCATGGGCGTTAAGGCGTCCGGTGGAATCCGCACGCGCGAAGACGCCGAAAAAATGATTCGCGCCGGGGCCACTCGCATCGGCGCCAGCGCCAGCGTAAAGATCGTGCAAGCCGCTTCTGGAGAAGCGGCCTCGGGTTATTGAT
>DATFZA010000643.1:0-27601 GCA_035314765.1 Bryobacteraceae bacterium | reverse complement strand
ATCAGTTCGAACATCTCAACCCCGAGCAGTTTCGCGTCCGCCTGCGCGAGTGGGGCCTCGATAGCGTAAAACCAGTGGCCACCAGCATCACCGCGCGCACGCCGGAAGAGATTCAGCACCTGATCGAGACTCACCCACTCTCGGATTTTTACGCGCCCGCTAGTTACGCAGGCGGCGGGAATCACGACGTAGTACGCGTCTCCCCGGACCGCACGCTGCTGCTGGCAAAGATACAGTAGAAACAGAATGCGTATCGTTTCGCTGATCGCTTCCGCCACGGAAATCGTGCATGCGCTCGACCTGGGACAGTTCCAGGTGGGACGCTCGCATGAGTGTGATTTTCCACCGGAAGTTCGCGCCCTGCCGGTATGCACGAAGCCAGGATTTTCGCTCGAGGGCACCAGCGCGGACATCGACCGCCGCGTGAAGGAAAAGCTGGCGACAGCGCTGTCGGTTTACGAGGTCTTCGAGGATGTCTTGGAGCGCCTTGCGCCCACCCACATCATTACGCAAACGCAATGCGAGGTCTGCGCCGTGAGCCTCAAAGACGTGGAGCGCGCGTTGTGCGGCGTGGTTTCGAGTCAGCCGAAGCTGGTCTCCCTCCAGCCCAATGCGCTGGCCGACATCTGGGACGATATCCGACGGGTTGCCGGTGCTTGCGAGGTGAGTGACCGTGGCGCGGCGCTGGTGGCGGGCCTGCAAGAACGCATGCAGGCGATATCTTGCGTAGCCAAGACCGGCCGGCGCAAGCGCGTGGCCTGCATCGAATGGCAGGAACCGCTGATGGCCGCCGGTAACTGGGTTCCGGAACTGGTCGAGTTGGCCGGCGGCGAGAACCTTTTCGGGACGGCCGGCGCGCACTCCCCTTGGATGGATTTTGAGCAACTGGTTGCCGCCGGCCCGGATGTGATCGTAGTCACTCCCTGCGGCTACGATCTGGAGGAGACTCGCGCGGAGATGTACTGGCTGACGCAAGACCCGTTGTGGAAGGAGCTGCGTGCGGAAGTCTATCTGGCCGATGGGAATCAGTTCATGAATCGCCCCGGCCCGCGCGTAGTGGAATCGCTCCAAATCTTCACCGAAATTTTGCATCCGGATTTGTTTTCGCCGCAGCTTTGCGAGTCGGGGGCGTGGGAACCTTGGGGTGGGCGATAGTCACCGAAGGGCGCGACTGCCGAGGATGGTTACCGATATACTGCACCTAGCAGCTTGCTGGAACGACCGCACAGGCTAAAGCCTGTGCAACCTATGCAACAGGGGTTTGTGGCACAGGCTTTAGCCTGTGCAGTCTTCCTACTAGGCTTTTATGGACTTTGCTCTTTCTGACGAACACCGCATGTTGAAAGATCTCGTCGCCCGTTTTGTGCGCGAGGAACTCATGCCCCTGGAGCGCGTCGTGCTAGAACGCGAAGCTCTGGGACAAGGCACCCACCTCACCGAACAGGAAGTCGAACCCATCAACAAGAAAGCCAAGGAACTCGGCCTGTGGGGACTCGACGCTCCTGAAGACGTCGGCGGAGCGGACTTGCCGGAGGTCGCCATGATCGGCGTCCTAGAGGAACTGGGGAAAACCGTCACTCCTTACGTCTTTCCACCGGATTCGCCGAATCTGCGCATGCTCAAGGCGACAGTCAACGCCGAGCAGCGCGCACAATACCTGGCGCCTTACGCCCGGGGCGAAAAAATCTCCGCCATCGGAATCTCCGAGCCCGGCGCGGGCTCCGATCCGTCCGCCATGCTGTCCACAGCGCGGAAAGATGGCGATCATTGGATCGTTAATGGCCGCAAGATCTGGATCAGCAAGGCCGATGAAGCGGACTTCGTCATCCTGATGGCCGTTACCGATAAAACAAAAGGAACGCAAGGCGGAATTTCGGCGTTCTTACTCGACAAAGGCACGCCGGGTTTCAAAGTACTGCGCAAGATCCCCATGATCGGCGGCCATTTCACCTACGAGGTCTCGCTGGAAGACTGCCGGCTGCCTTGCTCCAAGCTCCTCGGCCAGGAGGGCCAGGGCTTCGCGCCGATGCAGTTGCGCCTCTCCACCCGCCGCTTGCTCATGGCTTGCTCCTGTATCGGAATGGCGCAGCGCGCGCTCGACATGATGTGTGACTACGCACCGCAGCGCATCACCTTCGGCGTTCCTCTCGCCGACCGCCAGACCATTCAGTGGTGGGTTGCCGATGGCGCCACGCGGATCCACGCCGCCCGGTTGATGGCTTACGACGCGGCGTGGAAAATCGGCCAGGGCCGGGATGTCCGCACCGAAGTATCCATGCTCAAGGTCTTCGCCACCGAAATGGCTTGGGAGATTCTCGATAAGGCGATGCAGACTTTCGGCGCCATGGGCATGACCAAGGAAATGCCGCTGCAGTTGATGGCCGCCACGATCCGCAACATGCGCATCTACGACGGCCCCTCGGAAGTGCACCGCTGGGTGGTTGCCAGAAAGCTGCTGAGACTCCGCCACTAAAACCGGGTGGTGGACTCCGCATTCTGTGCCAACATAGTTCCTTGGAACCGATCTCGCACTTCTACTACTCGCATCGCCTCAAGCTGCAGTTTTGGGACTGGGGGCAAGAAGGAAAACCGGCGCTGGTGCTGGTGCATGGCGGACTCGATCACGCCCGCAACTGGGATTGGGTCGCGCGCTCCCTGCGCGAGCATTTCCACGTCTATGCCATCGATTTGCGCGGTCACGGAAACAGCGCCTGGGCGCCCGGGGCGCTTTACTCCATCGCCGAGCACGTGCTCGATCTGTCGGCCTTGCTCGATATTATCAATGAATTTCCGGTGTACATTATCGGCCACTCGCTGGGCGGCGTCATTACGCTGGTATATTCCGGCGTGTATCCGGATCGCGTCAAAAAGGCCATCTCGATTGAAGGTTGGGGTTTTCCCGCCAATCATAAAATCCACGGGCCGGCCTCGCAGCGGATCCGAAGCTGGATCGAGAAGGTCCGCCAAACGGAGGGCAGGGAACCGCATTCCTACCCAAGCCTCGACGCTGCCGTCGCCCGCATGAAAGAAGCCAATCCGCATCTGTCCGACGAGGTGGCCCGCCACCTGACGCTGCATGGCACCAACTGGAATTCCGATGGATCGCTGATTTGGAAGTTTGACAATTATGTCCGGAACTTTGCTCCTTATGGGCAGAATCTTCAGGAATTACGCGAGATTCTCGGCAACATTGCCTGTCCGGTGCAATTGTTTTGGGGCCTGGAGAGCTGGGCGCCCGATCCGGAAGCCGACGGCCGGATCTGCAGCATCAAGGATTATCGCCTGGTGAAAGTGCCCGGCGCGGGGCACTGGGTGCATCACGATCAGCTTCAGGTTTTTCTCAACGAAGCCACCCGGTTTTTACTCGAATAACATGTCCTACGGGTACCTTCCGATCACCGCTGAACTCGACGGGTATATCCGCTCCGTGTCGCTGCGCGAGAACGCCATTCTGCAACGGTTGCGCGAAGAGACCGAACAACTGCCTGAGAACTCCATGCTGACCATGGCCGAGCAATGCCAGTTGATGGCGCTGCTGGCAACGGCCATCGGCGCGCGTAGAACCATTGAGGTGGGCGTTTTCACCGGATACAACACGCTTTGGACGGCCTTGGCGCTGCCGGCCGACGGCCGCATTTTGGCTTGCGACATGAGCGAACAATGGACGTCGATCGCGCGCCGTTATTGGCGCGAAGCCCAAGTGGAACACAAGATCGACCTGCGCCTGGCCCCGGCTCTGCAGACGCTGGATGAGGTCCTCGGCCAGGGCGGCCAAGGCTCGTTCGATTTGGTCTACATCGACGCCGACAAAGAGAACTACGAGAATTACTATGAGCGAGGGCTTGCGCTGTTGCGTCCACGCGGCTTGGTCTTGATCGATAACGTACTCTGGAGCGGCAAGGTCGCCGATAGGAGTATCGACGACATTCCAGACCCGGACACTGCCGCTCTGCGCTCCTTCAACGCAAAACTCGTGACCGATGGCCGAATCGACTTGAGCATGCTCACCATCGGAGACGGTCTGACGGTGGCGTGCAAGCGCTAGCGCGATAACCGGCCTGTCACGCGCCGGCTCCGACCGAAGCGGTCTGCGACAAGTAGTCCCGCACCAGGCGTAATCGAACCTCACTCTCGGCCCGGCTCCAATCATCCCGCTCGGAGCCGCCTTGAAAGTTTCTCGCCGCGGCGTAACCGTGCGCGATTTTGGTCACTTCGTCGTGCGGCAGCGGTTCCTGAAGCAATGCGCCGATTTGGCGCAGCCGGGCGATCTCGGTCATCGCCGCGGAAAGCGCCGAACCATGTTCTCTGGATGCGGCCGCCAGCGTGGCGCTGGCCGCCGCCAACCGGGTCTGCATGCGAGCGATCTCGCCGTCCTTTTCAGAGATCGTCCCGCGCAGTTTCTCTTGCCCGCCCGCCAAAACTTGATGTTGCGCAAACAAGCTTTCGATCTTCTTCTCCAAATCCGAGACGGCCTCATGGTAGCGCGCGTCCTGTTCCATGAGCTTGCTTGAGAGTTCGGCAATCATGCTGTCCTTGTCCGCCATCGCCGGTTCCCACTCGCGAGCGCGAGCCGACAGCGCTTGATCGTGAGCTTCCGAGGCCGCGAGGCGCGCCCGAAGCTCGATAATGCTCTGATCGCGCTCTTCCACCAGCGCCAGCGTCCCCCGCTGTTGATCCCGGAGCTGAGTGATCACGGCGTCTTTCTCCGCGAGCACGGCCTGTATTTTGTCATCCAGTTCGTGGGCCGACAGCACCGGCTCCAACACCCGCTTGCGAAGACCCGCGATCTCGCTTTCACGATCCAGAATCTTCTTCTCGAACGCGTCTCTTTCAGAGAGCGTCGCCCAATGCCGCACTTCTAAATCCGCGAGTTTGCTCTGCGACGCGGCGGCCTCCGTCCGGATGCGGCGCGCCAGTTCTCCCCACAGCAACCAGCCGATCGAAAGGCCAATCAATGCTGCCAGCACCAGGAACATCGAGATCTGCGCGATGAGATAGACCATGTTTACTTTCCTCCGCCGGCAGTAAGCTCGATCGAACGGTTGCCCGGTACGCCGATCGTGCTCAAACGGCCCGGCGCGATTCCTTTCGAGATCAGGTAGGTCTTGACGGCCGCCGACCGGGAAACCGCGCGGCCCCGGATCTCGATGGCTACCTCCGGTGAAGCGGCCAGAATGGGGACGATGCCGTCCAGCACGGCCTTACTCGCTGGCGTAAGCGCGGCGCTTTCGCCGGCGAACTGGACAACCCGGTCCTTGAGCGCCTCATCCAGTTTAGCTTGAACGGCGTCCACCGCCGAAACGGGCTCGATCGTGCCAGGAACGAACTCGGTCTGCACTATCCGCACTCCCGTTACATCGTTCAACAACCGCTGCGCGGCGTCGCCGACCGCAGGCGAGCCTTTCACGCCCTTCAACAGCGCATCGCGGCCACTAAATGTCAAACCTCCGCTGGGAATCTGATTTTCCCGAAGCACCGCGGCGGACCGGGTGAGAAGATCTTGCTCAATCTCCGGTGTCCTCATGCGAACACAGAGAAACTCCAGGATGCCGAGCGCAAGCAGTCCCAAAACGAGCACCAAGCGATTGTCCATAGATGCTGGCTATTCCGTTCGAAGCGCGGTTACGGGATCGATCCGCGTGGCGCGAAGCGCAGGCACATAGCTGGCGATCAATGTGACGAGCAGGATGACCGCGGCGGTCCCTAGAAATGTGATCGGGTCGGCTAGCGAGACGCCAAACAGGAATTTCGAAAGCCCCCTGCCAACGATTAATGCCAGCACCAAACCGATGCCAATGCCGATAGCCGCCAGCCGCGCGGCCTGCCCAACCACCAGTTTCAACAGGTCCTCTGGCGTGGCGCCCATGGCCGATCGCACACCCAGCTCATTGGTTCTCTGCGTGACCGAATAGGAAATCACTCCATACAATCCGACCGCCGCAAGAATCAGAGCCAGGGCGGCGAACACTCCCAGCAACAGCGTGCGGAAGCGCGGCTGCGCGACCGAGCCATGCACTACGTTCTCCATGGTCTTCACGTTAAAGATCGGGAGGTCGGGGTCGAGAGAATGCACTTCATTGCGGATTGCGCCGGCCAGGGTCGCGGGATCGGCGTTCGTGCGGACCACCAGCGACATGGTGCCTTCAATAGCGCCCATCTGTTCGGGCGGAAGCTGCAGGTAGTCATAATAGGTTTCCGGATTGGTCACCGCGTCGAGCCCGCTATGCTTCACGTTGCCGACCACGCCGATGATAGTGGACCAAGGATTCCCAACGGTTTCCTCGTCCACGCCGGACATAATGCGCTTCCCAACGGGGTCTTCATTGGGCCAATAGAGACGCGCCGCAGTCTCGTTCAGAAGCACCACCTTGGGTGTGCGGTCACTGTCGGTGCGGGCGAGCATGCGCCCCTTCAACAATGGAATCCCCATGGCGCTAAAGTAGCCGGGGCTTACGCTGCGGTACTTCGCGCGCGGCTGTTCGGCTGTGGACTTGGGAGCGCGGCCATCGATTTGAAAATTGAGACTGGCGTCGGCGCCGGAGAGGGGCAGAAACCGGCACATCCCGGCGCCCAGCACGCCGGGCAGTTGTTCCGTGCGATCCACCAGTTGCTGGTAAAACTGGGCAACCTTCAACCCGGGATAGCGCGGCGCAGGCAGAGACAACTGCAGGGTCAAGATGTGATCGGTGCGAAAACCCGGATTCACCTGGCTCAGTTTAACGAAGCTGCGCAGCAGGAGCCCCGCGCCGATGAGCAGCACGACGCATGCCGAAATTTCCGAGATAACCAGCAGGTTGCGCATGCGGCTGCGGCCCCGGTTTCCAGTGGTGCTGCGGCCGCTGGTTTTCAAGGTCGAGTTTAGATCGTGGCCCACAGCCGACAGCGCGGGCGCCAAGCCGAACAAGACGCCGGTGGCGATGGAAATTACGAACGTGAAAGCCAACACCCGCCAATCGAGAGAGATCTCTCCGGACTTAGGCAGTCCCGCTGGCGCTGCGTGCGCCAGCGCCGTCACTCCCCAAAACGCCAGCAGCAGGCCAAACAAACCTCCTAGCAGCGATAAGAGCACGCTCTCCGTCAGCAATTGCCGAACCAGGCGGAACGGATTGGCGCCGAGCGAAGTTCGCACCGCGATTTCCTTTTCGCGCGTGCCGGCGCGCGCCAGCAAAAGGTTCGCGACATTGGCGCAAGCGATCAGCAACACAAATGCCACCGCGCCAATCAGCGTCCACAAAGTCGTGCGAACGTCGCCGACTAACTGTTCGCGCAGCCCGACCACTTCCGCGCTGCAGTCGCCATTCGTCTCCGGGCTGACTTCGGCGATGTAACGGGCGACCGCTTGCACCGCGCTTCCGGCTTGCTCCACCGAAACGCCTGGCCGCAGCCGGCCAATAACAGTGAGCGCGCGATGGCCGCGCGCGCCATTTACCAGTTCCTTGGGATCGGGCGTGTAGGGAATCCACAGCTCAGAAGGCGTATCGAGCAAATGAAAACCCGGCGGTGCGATGCCGACGATCTGATATGGATTTCCGTCGAGGATGAGAACCGCGCCGGTGATATTGGGATCGGCGCCAAAGCGGCGCCGCCACAATCCATCGCCAATCACGGCCACGCGGTTCTTGCCGGGCTCGCTCTCATCTAGCGCAAAACCACGGCCCTGCGCGGGCCGCATGCCGAGCATGTTCATCAGCGCCGGAGACACAGCGGCGCTCTCCACTTGCTCCGGGAGATCTTTGCCGGTAAGCACAGCCGGTTTTGCGCGGAAAGCGCCCAATTGATCGAAGACTTCGGCTCGCTTCCGATAGTCTTCATAATCGGCCTCGGAGATCTTTTGGCGATTGAGATTGCTTTGCTTCCGGTTGGAAAAAACCACCACCAGGCGGTCCGCGTCAGGATAGGGAAGAGGCCGGATGAGGACCGCATTGATGACACTGAAAATAGCGGTATTGGCGCCGATCCCGAGCCCGAGCGCGAGTATGGCGATTAGCGTTGAACCTGGATTCTTGCGAAGGGTCCGGAACCCATAACGGATGTCTTGCCACAAAACCTGCATGAAGGTATCAGTGTACCGCCATGGAATCCCATTCACATTCCTACGAGATTGGTCTCTTGTTTGACGTAGCCGCTGTCTTCGGCCCAAAGGGCGAGCGACAGGGCCGCGATTTCGTCCACTACCGGAACCGCATGCCCATTCTTGGTGAGATCCACCGCTTTGAGGTAAGTCTTACAGACGTCGCACGCATCCACCCGGATGTAGTCCAAATCGCTGGCCAAATATACCGGAAGCTGATCTTTGTTCTCAGCGCCGCAGTTGGGACAAACTACGCGGCGGTATTGCCATTCCGTCGCGCACAACGAGCAAATCAGGCTGCGTTTAGCGCCTTCGCCTTCGCCTCGCAAGACGGCGGCTACGGGCCGGGCGTCGCAAAATGGGCAAGCCGATCCCGTAGCCTCCGTATCCGGCCTACCCCGGCTGGCCAGCGATTCGGCAAACGGTTGCAGCAAGGCGCGGGCGAAGAATTTGGCGGGTTCCGAATCGAAGTGGCCGCCTTCCCACAGGGTCCGGAGACCGGCCTCTTGGGCTGTGGCCGTGGACAATTCCTGCCGGGCGTAAGCGGCCAGAACGGGAGGTCCGTGGCGATCCGCCAGTTTGAATAACGCTGGGTAATAGGGCAGCAACACACCGGCGTCCGCTTCCGGATGGGAGTTGAGTTGTTCAAAAATGGCTTTTTGAAAATGAGCCACGTGCCCATAGAAGCTCAGCGCGCTGGCGCTCTCGGGAAAACGGGTTGTCAGTTCATCTGCCCGAGCGATCCGGCGTTCCCAGGACCAACTCATCCTTTGGGAGCCGGAGTACGCGCCGCCGTCGAAGACCGGCCCATGATCTGGTCATACCAGAGCCGGTGATGCGTCGCAGCCCAATCCCGCGATACATAACCGGTCAGCATCGCCGTCAGGCTTCCGGGAACGGTGAAGAGACTCATATAGACATGGATAATGAACGCTCCGATGGTGATCAGGGCCGCGCATTCGTGCAGGATCACCGCAATCGGACGGATCCAGCGCAGACTGAATGGGATAAGCTCGGGGAACCACATGAAAAGCCCGGACAGCAAGAGCAGAAAGGCTCCGTAATACATCGCCCAATAGTACATTTTCTGACCCGCGTTGAACTTATTCTGTGGCGGGACTAAGTTGTCTTGATTGGTGACATAGTTACTCGACTTGTCGAGCCATTCGCGGTCGGCTTCGGTCATCTCCACATCCCGCCGCCAGAGGCGATGCATCCAGATGGCGGCGACAAAGAATTCCAGTCCGATGAACGGATGCCAATAGCGTGACGTCGCTCCGCCGCCCAGCGCCAACGCAAGCCAGAACAGATAGGGCGTGTAGAACGCCAAGCCGGTCAACAGACAGTAGAGGTAAGAAAATCCTGTCAGCCAGTGGCAGATTCTTTCTTTGAACGTGTAGCGCTCAATCTGTTCGCTACGATGCTGTGTTAACGGGAGGGAAGTTGTGCTCATTTGGATTTCGCAACCTCATCGCTGGACTTCTCCACTTCCTTGGGGCCGAATCTCAGGTAATGCACGGCGACTCCGAGAACTCCGCCGATCATTGCTATATTCCCCAGCCACTTCAGCGGCCCTTTCCAAATGCGCACCAGCAGCGGGATGTGCGGATCCTTGGGCAAGCCGCCGTACTTTTCCGGATTCTCGATATCGTGCAGTACATACATCACATGCGTGCCGCCGACGCCGGCCGGATCGTAAAGGCCGGCGTTCTTATGCGAGGTGTGTTCCTTCAATTGCTTTATCCGTTTGTCGGCGAGATCGAGCATGTCCTCTTTACTGCCGAAGTGCAGGCAACCCGTGGGGCAGGCCTTAATACAAGCCGGTTCGAGGCCGGCGCCTACCCGATCGGAGCACAGCGTGCACTTATGAACCTTCTTGGTTTCCGAGTTGAATTTCGGGATGTTAAATGGGCAGCCAGTTACGCAATATTGGCAGCCGATACAGTTATCTTGCTGGAAATCGACAATGCCGTTGGCATATTGGACGATGGCGCCGTCCGCCGGACAAGCGCGCAGGCAGCCGGGGTCGGCGCAATGCAGACAGCCGTCCTTGCGCATCAGCCAACTCAGAGTGCCATCCGGCGCGACATCCTCGTTAAACCGAATCAGGTTGTAGTAATTCCATGCCAAGTCGGGCATGGTCTGATAGGTATTGTCGAAAAAAGTCTCGCGGAAAGGGTAACCGTTCCATTCGAGGCATGCGACTTCGCAGGCTTTGCAGCCGATGCAGGTAGTTACGTCGATCAGTTTGGCGACCGGGTAGTCCCGCGAGGCATCGCGGCCGGGAACGGTGCCGGTGTGTCCGGAGATGGCTTTGATTTCCAGCGGTCCGTTGCTCATTTCTTGTTCACCTTCGCGATGCTCATGCTTTCTCCAGTTTCACCAGAAAGCCCTTGAACTCCGGCGTGTAAGCATTCGGGTCTGTGGCCGTTACGCTCAACGCGTTCGTGAGATCGCGATCCGTTCTGCCGGCATCTTCCTGAATCCCGCGATAACCGAAGTGAATGGGGATGCCGATCTGGTACATTTTCTTGCCATCGATCGTCATGGGCCGGATGCGTTGAGTTACCATCGCCTTTGCGCGGTAACTGGCGCGCGCGCTACTTACCTTAACTTTGTCACCACCTTTAATGCCGAGGTTGGCGGCTAACTCAGCGGGTATCTCCACAAACGGCTCGGGAATCAGTTGCACGTTCATCGGGTTATTCTTGGTCCAGTAATGATAGTGCTCAGTCAAACGATATGTAGTGCAGATCACTGTGAATCCCTGCTCCGGCGTGCCGTATTTGTCCATGGCGGTGGAGTATCGCTTCACCACCGGGTTCTGCGATCGTTGGGGATGGAGCGGATTGGCGATGGGGCTCTCCATCGGCTCATAATACTCAGGGAACGGCCCGTCGGCGAACGCGCTAAGCGGGCCGAAGATGCGCCCGACGCCTTCCGGGTTCATGATGAACGGCCCCATGTGGTCTTTGGGATTGGAGTCTCCCTTGAAGTCCGGGACGTCGTTGCCAGCCCATTTCTTGGCGGCTTCATTCCACCAAACCTGCTTCCTGTCGGGGTCCCAGGGTTTGCCGGACACATCGCAGGAGGCGCGGTTATAAAGGACGCGCCGATTCATCGGCCACGACCACGCCCAATTGGGATAAATGCCCTGCCCTGACGGGTCTTCGGTGCCGCGGCGCTGCGTCAGTGCCCCGGCCTCGGTCCAGGACCCGCACCAGATCCAGTTTCCGCATAGTGTGGATCCGTCGTCCCGCAGGAACGCAAAGCCGGGCAGTTGCTGGCCAGCCTTGAAGGTCTGTCCCGTGGCTTTGTCTTCGACCTCAGCCAGAGCGCGGCCATTCAGTTCCTTGGCAACTTCCGATAGCGAAGGATTTCCGGGAATGGTGTAGTTCCAGGATAAATTCAGAATCGGATCAGGAAACTTTCCGCCCTCTTTACGGTACAGATCGCGAACTTTCAAGAAGATCCTAGCCAGGATTTCCTGATCGAGTTTGGCATCGCCTGGAGGCGGAACGGCGGCCCACTTCCATTGCAGCCAGCGCGCGGAGTTGACGAATGTTCCGTCTTTCTCGGCAAAGCCGGCGCCCGGCAGACGGTAAACCTCGGTCTGGATGTTCTTCTTTTCTTCGTCGGTGATGCCGGGAGATCGCCAGAAATCGCTGGTTTCATCCGGATAAATGTCACAAACCACCAGGAAATCGGCTTTCTTGAGAGCATCGATGTTCTTCGACGAGTCAGGCCCGATGGCTACTCCATTCATCCCGAACGCGAGCAGGCCTTTGACCTTGCCTCGATACATGTCATCCCAGATATGCGTCCACGAATACTCGCGGTCGATCTTGGGGAGATAATCGTAGGCCCAGCCGTTCTCCTTCTTGGCCGCGTCGCCGTACATCGACTTCAGCAAAGAAACCACAAAGCGCGGCGTATTGGACCAATAGTTGAACGAGTCCCACTCACTTGGCTTGGAGGGTTTCGGCGTAATCCGATTCATCCATCCGGTGAAATCTTTATCGGCCGGATTGGGCACTTTCAAATAACCGGGTAGAACGTCGAAAATACCGGCTACGTCGGTGGCGCCTTGAATGTTGGAATGGCCGCGCAGCGCATTGACGCCGCCGCCGGCGCGGCCCACGTTCCCTAGAATTAACTGCAAAATCGCCGCGGACCGGATGATTTGGGTGCCAGAAGTGTGCTGTGTCCAACCCACCGCATAGATGATGGTGGCGACTTTTTTCACGTCGCCGTCCTTGCGGATGGAAGTGAACAGGTCGGCTGCCTTGAGAAATTGATCTTTGGGTATACCCGTAATCCGCTCCACCATCTCCGGCGTGTAGCGTGAATACTGTTTCTTCAGCAACTGGTACACGCAGCGCGGGTTCTCGAGCGATATATCGAAGGCGACGTTCGGAGGCAGCGAGGCAGGAGCGCCGGCCGCGGCGCCGGCCGCTCCGGCTGCTTCATAATTCCAAGAGGACCGGTCGTAGGTTTTGGTCTCTTCGTTGAACCCGGAATACAGGCCATCCTCCGGCAACTGGAATCCTTCTTTGACGATGAACGCCGCGTTGGTGAAATTCACCAGATATTCGCGCGCAATGCGCTGATTCTCGATGGCGTGGTGAATCACTCCGCCGAGAAACGCGATATCGGCGCCGGCGCGAATCTGGAGAAAAAGGTCCGACGTCGCCGCCGTCCGCGTATACCGCGGATCCACCACGATCATCTTGGCGTTGCGCTGGCGTTTGGCTTCAATCGCCCATTTGAATCCGCACGGATGGTTTTCCGCCGGATTGCCGCCCATGATCAACATCATGTCTGTGTTCTTGATGTCGATCCAGCCATTCGTCATGGCGCCGCGTCCGAATGTGGGCCCCAAACTGGAGACCGTGGGACCGTGTCAAACCCTGGCCTGGTTTTCGAGATAACAGAGCCCCAGGCTACGCATCGTTTTCACCACCAGGTAGTTGAACTCGTTGGTGTCCGTGCAACCGCCGTTCCAGGCGATACTCTCGCAACGGTTCACCGTGCGGCCCTGCGCGTCGGTGGTGATAAAGGTTTCGTCGCGAGTCTTTTTGATGTGGCGCGCGACCTCTTCAATCGCCTGGTCCCAGCCGATGTCTTCCCATTTCGTCGAGCCCGGCCGGCGCACTTGTGGCTTCAGCACGCGGCGATCGTTCAGAATGTCGTGATATAACGACGAACCCTTGGGGCACAGCGTGCCCCGGTTGATGGGATGATCCGGATCGCCCTCGACATGCACCACTTGCGCGGTGACGTTTTTTGCCTTGTCCCCGATAGTGTGGATGATCACTCCACAGCTGACGGAGCAATAGGGGCACGTCGACCTCGTCTCGGTAGTGCGCGCGATCTTGAGTTCCCTCGATTGCGCGTAAGCCGGCCGGACATCAAAACCAAGCGCGGAGGCAACGATCGCGCCGCTTCCCGCGCGGATGAATAGTCTTCTGGTGATTTCCATTGGAATCAGTCTCAGTGTTACGCACAAATCGTATCAAGCCTTTACAAGATAGTAAAGGGGCACGCTGAAATTATAGAAGGGCCGGCTGTTTACCGCTCAGGCGGGCGGGGCGATCTTCGAGGGAACTTCAAACGTCCCATCTACCACCTCGACGAAGTTCCGCTCTTCGCGCAGGATGAAGCGTTTGGTCTGCGCCATGCGGAAGTTCGCTATCGCCTCCGGATCCGTCCTTAAGCGCGCCCGGTAGCTTTCATAGGACGCAAGACTATCAAAGGCAATCAATCCCCACGCGATATCGTTGGTGCCTTCGTATGGAAGAAAATAGCCAAGCAGGTGGCCGCCACACCGGGGGATGATGCGGCCCCAGTTCTCAGCGTACTTTTTGAACTCGTCGCGCTGAAATGGGTCGATCTGATAGCGAATGAAGCAGGTAATCGTCATGGGTGTTGTCGTGGCGGCAAGACCGGCGCCGATGGTCGAAAAAGCGCCGATCGCTGCGCGGCGATTGATTGTGCTGTCTGCGCGGTCGGACTTACTCATAGCCGCCAGTATAGCGATTGCCGGACAAGCACAATTCGTTTACCATCAAACTATGCATGTCGAACACGAAGACGCCGTTTCGTTCATTGCGGCCGCTATCGGGGAACCCGCCCGAGCGCGCATACTTTTCTGTCTGATGGACGGCCGCGCCCGGACGAGTACGGAACTTGCGGTGGTGGCGCAGGTGACTCCTTCTACGGCGAGCGCCCATCTGAATCGGCTGAAGAAGGAGCATCTTGTCAAAGTGCTGGTGCAAGGCAAGCATCGCTATTACAGTCTGGAGAGCGCGAACGTGGCCAGCGCGCTGGAACGGCTGAGTATCCTGGCGGGCGGTAACCGTGGCCAGTTCGTGCCCAACACACCAAACCGGCTGCGGGCCGCGAGAACGTGCTACGACCACATCGCGGGCACTCTGGGAGTGTCGCTCCATGACCGTTTCCGCGGCCTGGAGTGGATCCGGGATACCAGCGGCGATTCATACGACGTGACAAGCAGAGGGATTCAGGCGTTCGAAGGTCTGGGAATTGACGTAGAAGAAATCCGCGCCCTGCGCCGCCGGTTCGCTTTCCCGTGCCTGGACTGGAGTGAGCGCCGGTCTCACATTGGCGGCGCGCTAGGCGCCGCAATCCTGAAACTCGCACTGAAGCGTAGATGGGTCGCTCAGGATCTCGATAGCCGCACGCTCGAGATCACCAATCTTGGCCGCAGGGAGATGCTGGCGAAGTTCGGGGTCCGGCTGGTTTGAAGCACAAACCGGTCGCAGATGGCATTCGCCATCCCGCGGCGACAAACGGTGGAGAAACGTTCTGTTGCTCTATCCAATTGAGCTACCGTGCAGTCGGTCAGGCACGGCCCGGATTTGAACCGGGAACCCACCGATTATGTAGTTCCTCCTGCATTCGCCGCGGATACTTTACGACTGGCGACAAGTATGGACGAGAGCTTCCTGAAGTGCTCTTTTGAAACAAACCAGGAGCGGGTGTTTGAAGCCCGCCGTACCAATGTACTCCCGGCCGGCCTTCGCCAGCGATTTCCCAAGGAAGGCCGACCATAATTGAACCGGGACGTCAACGGTGCGAGTGATGTAGTCCCGGCCGGCATTCGGCCTTCCATTGCTGGCGACAACGGTTGACGAGATTTCTTCCCAACAGGCGTGAACCCGATTGGGCCCCGATGTAATCCCGCCGGCATTCGCCAGCTCAATATGAAAGGGCCGACAAGTGAATGGTCGAGACGGAGACATTGTCAAATGTAGTCCCGCCAGCATTCGGCCCCCTCTGTTTTACACCCCAACCGCCTCGATCCGCGCGATCCAGTGATCGGCAGCCTCAAGTTGCCCCGCAGCGAATGCCGAGATCACTTCGAACACCTGATCGGAGAAGCCCCCGATGTTCAGAATGTCCGCGCGCTCGGCAGCCTGCGTCGTTTGGTTCGGCTGGATGTCCAGACAAACCAGTCGAGCCTGCGGATTCCGCTGCCGGAATTCCGACCACTCGGCCAACAACGCAGTCCCGCGGCCCCGGCCTTGATCCACCCAGGACTCGTTGTCCGAAACAAAGAGGACCAAGTCCGCCTTCGCCTTCCGCTGATTCAGAAGGCGAACCGGAGCGCTGCAGTTGGTGCCGCCTCCGCCGATGGCAGCCAGCCGTCCAACGTTCGTCATCACGCTATCGCGCGAATTCAGATCCACCGGAACCACCGCCTGCTCGAACGGCAGCACGGCCGCGGTTGGATTCTTGCGCAACACCGCCGCCGCCACCAGCGCCGCAACATCGACACAGCGCACGGTGGTTGTGGAACCAGCCCGATGGCCTGTGACCGGGCTCGACATGGAGCCCGAAACATCCGGACAGACCACGACATCCCCTGCCATCGGCGGTACGTTCGCGATCGCCAGTTCCAGTGCGTCCTGCAAAGCGTCCCGCACTTCCTGCGGAACGGCCGCATCGCAGTTCCGATGCGCCGTCAGCAGTTGGTAGGGAAACACGCGTGCCCGTTGAATCTCGCCCGCATCGCGCAAACGCGCCGCGATCAGGCCCGCCAAACCAGGATCTTCGAACACTCCATGCCGGGCGAACGTGTTCAGGTTCATTCGAGTGGTCTGCCACGAAGCGTTCTTCGCGATCTCCACCCATGCCTGCCGGGAAAGCGAAAGCGCCGACAACAGCATGAACGGAAGGTCCGGCGCCTCCACTTGCTCGCCTGCCTTGAACTGCTCGAACTGCATCACCAGTTTCGGCAATGCATTCGCATCGTAAGACCGGCCGAGCATGTAGCCGTAGAAGGCCTCCCGTTGGTGCGCAGCCGGCTTGGGGTGCACCATCTTGATGATGTCCGCAAGCGACGGGCTCTGCCCAGCGCTGGAGCGGAATAGAACATCCTCGCCGTTGTTGGCCAGCCACTCCCGCACCAGCCGTTTGGGAGCGCTTCCCAGCGACTTGCGGCCAACCACGCCCGAGCGCAAGATCTGCACATAGGTTCGCAGCATGCGCGCGTTGTCGATCACCCGCGCAAATACCGCCTCATGCAACCGCGCGTCGCGAGTAGAGAGCCACGCGCACAACAACGCCGGCATGTCCTTCATAAACGATTGTGTCCGGCTGTAAATGGCTACTTTGGCGATGAACACCGGATCGGCCGCGTCGCAGAGCTCCAGTACGCGCGCGAGTTGCTCATTGGCTGTTGCATAGAACGTTCGGCCAAAACAACCGGTGGCGGCGTATTGCGCCAGCGCTTGCTTGGGAGCAAGCGCGTAGGCCGGCGCATTTTCAGAGTTCACCGTGTCGGTTTGCGGAATCAACGCGTCCCGCAAGCTTGCGAATAGTGTCTTGTTAGCCATATTCAATGCCGCGCTCTAACTGAACCCCGAACGTCAATCCCCTCACCTCTCAGGCACACATTTACTGTCCCGCTTCACACCAGAAACGGGTTAGACAAAAACAACCAAAATAATCGCGATAAGCAAAAAAGAGGGCGGCCCTTTTTGGTGGCCGCCCTCTTCCTGAAACCAGTTACGCTATTCCAAGACGGTCAGGTCACCTCGCGCACGCAATCATTCGCGTACGGCCTCAGGCTACCGTTGACTCCGGTTCCGGATTGGATAACGTTTTTCACGCAATTAAATCCTACCTTGCTCCTCGAAAAATTGCAAGCGCTTTAATCTACTTTCATGCCGCGCGCTATCTTGAGGACATCACGAACTGATTACCGTCGGGGTCGTGAAACAAAGCGAAGTGCCCCCAGGGCTGCTTGGCCGGCGGCGCATCGAACTCCACGCCGCGGTCAGTCAGTTCCTTGTAGGTGCGCTCCACATCGTCGCAGTAGAACGTAGCCGGAGAAAAGCCGCCGATCCGGTTGGCGTGACCGTCCGGAGTGAAAAGAACCACCAGCGTGTCGGCGCCCGGTATCGACAGCTCGATCCAGCGCTGTTTGTCGTTGAAAGGTTGGTCGGTGTGGATTCGGAAGCCGAGCTTGTCCGTATAAAAAGCCAATGCCCGATCCTGATCCGTTACGGGAATGCTGACGAACTTAACGCCCTTGATCATGAGATCGAGAATACAAGATCGGCGCGAAGCGCGTCAATCTCGTTTTAGACGCTATATGTTACGATGCTATAGTGATGAAAGAGATAGCCATCGATGAGTACGTGATCTCCGTGCTGATGCGGGACTTGGTGGGACATGACCGTTGCCCTTCAGCGTTCCTGGTTTACTTGCACCTCTGGGGCGAGTGCGAGCGCCAGGCGAAACCCAGCGTCCAGGCCAGCCACCAGACCATGGCGGAAGCCACCGGGCTTTCGAAAAGCGCCGTTCAAAAGGGAATCCGGTGCCTGGTGGGCAGAAAGTTGTTGCGGGCTCACAAGGCGTCCGCCACGGCGACTCCTGAATATCGGGTCCTGCGAACCTGGCGCCGCTAGAGGTCATTCGAGCGTAAGGCGGCGATGTTACTCGTAGCGTAAGGCTACGAGCGGGTCGACCTTGGTGGCTCGCATTGCCGGCACGTAGCTTGCGAAAAAAGCCACCACTGCCAGCAAAAACGCAACCACCGAGAACGTCAGGATATCAGTCGCGCTGGTGCCATAGAGAAGGCTCGCCATCAATCGGGTCAAGAGCGCGGCGCCCGCCAATCCCGCCAGAATGCCGGCCGCCGCCAGCCCCATGCCCTGCCGGATGACCATGCCCCGAATACGGCCGGGCGTGGCCCCAAGGGCGAGACGAATCCCAATGTCGCGCGTGGCCTGAGTCACCAGGTAGGAAATTACGCCGTAGATTCCGATAATCGCGAGAATCAGCGCGAAGCCCGCAAAGGCGGCCAGCATGGTCATCGAAAAACGCCTGCGCGCCAGAGACTGGTGCAAACGATCATCCATCGTCGCGATGTCATATACCGCCACTTCAGGATCGAGCGTATGAATCTCATTCACGATTGCGCTCGTCATCGCTGCCGGATCTCCAGCAGTTCGCGCGACCATAAACAAGCCCCCCATCGATACTTGCTTCTCCGGCAGATACACGGCCATTTTGCCGTCGATGTCCAGTCCATATTGCCGGACCGTTCCTACTACTCCAACAATCGTCATCCAAGGGTTCTTGGAATCCGCCCGGCCGAATTTCACACGCTTGCCAACCGGTCCTTCCCGAGGCCAGAACATCTGCGCCATTTTCCGATCGACCATCAGCACCGGTTGCGCGTCCGGGCCGTCATGAGCCGAGAAAAATCGGCCGGCGTGGAGCGGAATCGCCATGGTCCGGAAATAGTCTGGCGTGGCGGCCCGGATATCCACTTGCAACTCCGGCTTATCCGCGGGCGGGACGTAGCCTTCGATGCTGATCCCGCCCCACCCAATGCTCGGCGTGAGTGGGAGCGTCGAAGTTGCTCCCTGTCCCTCTATTCCTGGCAGGCGGCTGATCCGCTCTCCTGCCTGCTCGTAAAACTGCGTTGTTGCTCCCTTCACCCGGTACCTTGGTCCGCCTGGCGAGACGCGCATGGATATCACGTGGCCGGTGTTGAACCCCGGCCCCACGCTGCTTAGACTTACAAAACTCCGAACCAACAGTCCCGCGCCAATCAGTAGCATCAGAGAGAAAGCTAACTCGGTAACGACCAGCAGGCCGCGCAAGCGGCGCCGGCCGGTGTCGAAGCCCGCTTCGCTCTGACCGCTCCTGCCTCCGGCTTTGAGGGTTGTGTTCAGATCCACACCCGACACCCGTAGCGCCGGAACCAAACCGAAAAGCAGGCTGGTGAGAAGCGAAATCGCGAACGTGAACGCCACCACGCGGCCGTCGATTTGGATTGCTTCCAGGCGTGGAATATTGCCTGGATTGATGCTTCGCAGCAAATACAGGAAGCAATACGCGGTGAACAGTCCGGTCGATCCACCCAGGATCCCGAGCAGCGTGCTCTCCGCGAGCATCTGACGAATCAGCCCCATTTTGCCGGCGCCCAGAGCGGCGCGAATGGCGATCTCTTTTTCCCGCGAGGTGGCGCGCGCCAGAAGCAGATTGGCGACATTGGCGCAGGCGATCAGTAGCACCAGCGTGACGGAGCCAAGCAACACCAGCACCGCGCGGCGCACGTCGCCGACTACCTGCTCCCGCAGCGGAACCACACTGATAGTGAACGTCGGATCGCGTTTGTCCAAAGTGCGAATGCGGCTGGCGATGATGTCAATGTCGGCCTGGGCCCGGGGCAGCGAAACGCCACGCTTCAGGCGGCCCATGATGTTGAAGTTTTCGTCGAAGCGGTTTTTCACTGCGTCCGCTCCCAGCGGCAAAGGCATAAAGAGGTCGGCTTGCTCCACGCCACCGATGGTCGGAAGAACCTCGCGGTTCAGCGAGAAGTCAGGGGCCAACACGCCAACCACGCTGACTAGTTTTCCGTCCAGCGTCAGGCTTCGTCCCACGACGTGCGGATCGGCGCCGAACCTGCGCTTCCAGAATCCGTTGGTCAAAACTGCCGTGTCGGGTTTGCCGGGCGCATCTTCCTCCGGAAGGATAATCCGACCCAGCAGCGCCTTGGCGCCCAGCATTGGCAGCAAAGCGGAGGAGGCATGAATCACGCTCACGCGCTCCGGCTGCGCAAGCCCGGTGAGGTTCCCGCTGTCGTCTTGCGCAATGGCCAGTTCTTCAAAAACGTGGTTCTGGCTTCGGATATCCATATACTCGCCGGGCGACGGCCAGTCCTGTGGAATATTCAGGCCGGGAGATCGCAGCCATAGGTTCGCAACCGGTCCGCATCCGGATAGGGCAACGGACGAAGAAGCAGGCCGTTGACCACACTGAATATCGCGGTGTTGGCTCCGATACCGATTGCCAGCGAGAGCACGATGACCAACGTCAAGCCAGGGCTCTTGCCCAGCATCCGAATCCCATAACGAAAATCCTGAACCAGACGCATGCTTCATTTTGCCAGATAGGCGAACGTGCCTGGCCCACGAAATGCCACCGACCCGTCTAGCCCCGAACGTAAGTGGTTTCGCACCCAGCATGCCGGCCCGGTGCTCAGCGTGCGCAACGGAGGCGGCATGGCGCCGGGCATGGAAGTAAGTGAGGGGATCGGCGCTCTTCCTCCGCGGCGGACTCTTCCGGCGGGTCTTTTTCCAGGCTTGGCCGGTGGGTTGCCAAGCAGCCTGCAGCTTCCTAGCTGGCAACTTCGCCGGATTGCACCGCGCGATTCGGGAGCGGAAACTCGCGGCTTGGAGCGCTTTGCGAGGCAACCGCGAGCGAGACTTCAATGCGTCTGGCCTCGATCCAGTTCCACAGCTCATTTCCGCAAAGCGACGCCAGCCACGCCAGCACGGCGCACAGCACAGTCCAGTCATAGTTCACTAAGAGCGGCGCGTCGCTTTGCCACAGATAGAGAAGGCAAACCACTTGCGAAATGCCCGGCAGGAACATGGCGGTGATCAACCCCAGCAGGCCAAAGGTATGCCAGCCCGCATAGGCGGTCCAGACATAAACAAGCAGCAGTAACGGGCGCCAAGTGGCGTCACCCAGCACGCTCACGGTTGCCGACAGCATCTTGAGAAGGAACATCGTAGTGAATGTGGCGTTCCCGGCTAGTTTTTCTCAGACTTCCTGTATGCAGGAGTCACGGCCGATTCGTGACCCTGCCCGACTCTTGAGCGATGGAGGGCGCCGGGGCACAAGCCCGTCCCGCGGCGCACGCCTCCACAAACCTCCGCGCACCAAACGATCGATTCGTCGCAAAAAGACTTGATCGCGACCGTTGTCTCGTTAAATCGATCATACACGAAAACGGTCGAAAATGTTTTAGAAAGTTTTCCGCGCCGGCGAGCCTCGATGCCGCCGGCGGCGCTACCATGAAGACGCTGCTTGCAAGCCATCGCCTTCGGTCTGGATTTCGGCACCACCAACAGCTCCCTGGCCGCGCTTCTGCCGGACGGAGCCGTTCGTCTCGCTCGCTTTCACCAAGGCGCGGGCTTCACCGACGCTTTTCGATCGCTCTTGTACCTGGAGCAGATAGTCAGCGCAGGGCGCAAGGCCACCAAATCCTGGACCGGTCCTCAGGGCATCGAACGATACTTGGCGGCCGAGCACAAAGGGCGCTTGATCCAATCGCTGAAATCGTTCTTGAGCAGCCGTAGTCTCAAGAACACCGAGATATTCGGGCGCAGAGCCGCGCTGGAGGATCTCGTCGCCTCTATCGCGCGCGATCTGCGACTGGAAGCCGAGAAGCAGTTCGGCGTGCCCATCCGCCGCGTGGTGAGCGGCCGCCCGGTGCGCTTTGTAGGTTCGGAAACACCGGAAGACGACGACTACGCGCAGGCGCGGTTGGAAATCTCCCTGCGTAAGGCCGGCTTCGAAGAGATCGCCTTTGAGTTTGAGCCGATCGGCGCGGCCTATTTTTATGAGTCCACGCTGGACCACGACGAGTTGATTCTGATCGGCGATTTCGGCGGAGGCACCAGCGATTTTTCGGTGCTGCGCGTAGGTCCGGAAGTCCGCAAACATGGCCGCAAGCCGGAACACCTGTTGGCCAATGAGGGCCTGGGACTGGCCGGCGATTCCTTCGACGCCAAAATCGTTCGGCATCTAGTCGCGCCCGCGCTGGGCGCCGGCACCTCGCTCAACTCCGCCGGAAAAATTCTGCCCGTCCCCAATTGGGTTTACTTCAAACTCGAGCGCTGGCACCATCTGTCATTACTGCGGTCCAGCGAAACGCTGAATATGTTGCGCAGCGTGGAGCGCCAGGCGTTGGCGCCGGAGCGGATCGCGGCGCTGCTTTTTCTGGTCGAGAACGACCTCGGATACCATTTGCACCGCGCCGTTCAGGATTTGAAGTGCGCCCTGTCGGAGAACGAAACCGCCACCTTCCGTTTTGAAGATGGTGACGTCTCCATCGAAGCCGGGGTCGCACGCGCCGAATTCGAAAGCTGGATCGCCGATGAGCTTGCCGCGATAGAAACCAGCGTCAGCCAGGTACTGGCCAAGGCTCATGTCCACGCCCGCGACATCGATCGCGTCTTCCTCACCGGCGGGTCTTCGTTCGTTCCCTCGGTGCGGCGTATTTTCGACACGCGCTTCGGCGCCGGCCGAATCAGTTCCGGAAACGAGTTTACGTCCGTCGCGCGTGGTTTGGCGCTACGCGGGGCTGGTGGTTGACCCATTCGCACAGACTGAAGCCTGTGCCACCAGCCGGGGTCGCTCCCGATCGACCAGGGTGCTCGCCGAGGCCCCTGCGCGGCGTTCGCACTGCGGCCGGCGCAGGTAAGTAACCCGCGGCAGAATGATAATCTGCCCCACATCCACGCCCAGTTTCTGATACTTGTGACGGACCCGTCCTTGCTACAGCGGAAGCTGCTCGACAATATGTATTCCATACGCATCCAGCCCCACCACCTTGCGTGGATGGTTGGTCAGCAAACGAATGCTGTGCAGACCCAGATCGGAAAGAATTTGCGCGCCAATTCCGTTCTCATGTTGCAGCGCCTGCTGGCCGCTGGGCGAGGCTGGCAGCCGATGATCCCGGAAGCCGGGTCCACTCTGGTGCAGGTACACCAGCACGCCGGCGCCTTCTTGTGCGATCCGCTCCATCGACCGGCGGATCATCTCGCCGCACTCGCACTCGGTGGAGCTAAACACGTCGCCGTAAGTGCAGCGGGAATGCATCCGCACCAGCACGTTCTCCCGCCCCTTTAGATCGCCATGCACCAGCGCCAGGTGCATTTCCGGCAGAATCGAACTCGCATACACGATAGAGCGGAAATCGCCGAAAGCCGTGCGCAGGCAGCTTTCCGATTGGCGTTGAATGAAGCGCTCATGGTGCAAGCGGTAGCGAATCAGGTCGGCGACCGAAATCAAGCGCAGGCCGTGCCGATCGCAGAAGGCTTCCAACTGCGGCACGCGCGCCATGGTCCCGTCGTCGTTCATGATCTCGCAGATCACGCCGCCGGGACGCAGGCCCGCCAGTCGCGCCAGGTCGACCACGGCTTCGGTTTGGCCCGCGCGTACTAAAACGCCGCCTTCTTTGGCGCGCAGCGGAAATACGTGGCCCGGCCGCGCCAGATCCCGCGGAGTGGACGACGGATCGATGGCCACGCGAATGGTGCGCGCGCGATCGGCGGCCGAAATTCCCGTAGTGACACCCTCGGCCGCTTCAATCGATTCACAAAACGCCGTGCCGAATCGCGAGGTGTTGCGTGACGACATCGGCGGCAGATGCAGGGCATCGCAAATTTCCGCGCTGAGCGACAGACAGATCAGCCCGCGCGCGTGCTTGGCCATGAAGTTGATCACTTCGGGCGTGACAAACTGCGCGGCGATGCAGAGATCGCCTTCGTTCTCGCGGTCTTCATCGTCGGCGATCACCACCATGCGGCCCGCGCAAAAATTCTCGATCGCCTCCGGGATGGGTGAAAAGGGCATGTAAACTCCAGAATACCTGTTACAATGCGATGCTATGTTTTGTCCAGCCTGCGCTGCCGCCGTCGAACCGGGGGCAGCGTCTTGCCCTAACTGCGGAGAGGCGTTGCATGTGGCGCCAGTCGTGGCGCCTGCTGCGCCGATGGTCGCTGTTCCATCGCAGCCATCTGCCCAGCCCGCGGTGGTCCGCCGAGCAGTGACATTGCTCTGGGTGAGCTTTGCCATCGGCGTTCTCACTCTGATCGTCAGCCTCGTCACGCTGATTGGCCGGTTGCACTCGGTTGGGTTTGCCGGACGTCTCTTGCTGTTCCCGATTTTCTGGGTGGTGGCTATCTATTTCACCATGCGCCGAAACAATCTGGGGCGCATTGCTGTTATCCTGCTGGTCGCCTATGCGGCCTTCAATTTGCTGTTTCGGTTTCGCCTGCTGGTCCTGTCGGCCAACCCCGGCGCAATCGTCTCGCTGGTCGAACTCGCGTTGCGTGTTTATGCGGTCTATCTGCTGCTGCTTCCCGAAAGCAACGCGTGGTTCACGGGACAGAACCGGGGAACGTGACGTCCGTCCCCGGGTCTTAGCGGGTAAATAACCCGCCGCACTCTCGAAAACCTGTGTTCAGGCCATGCGCCAGGGGGACACAGCTACGATAAATTTCGACCGAAGGAGTTCGGAATCGAGCCCGCTGTGTCCCCATCCGCGTCGCGAACTCGTGGGTTTTCATGGTTCCTCCTCTGCGCCCGGCGCTCATCCGAAACAGGTTGGCAACCTGCCCCACTTAGCTGGCGCGGGCGGACTTCTTTTTCGCCGGCGGGATTTTTGGCACCATCGAATTGCGCCATTGCTGCCAATCGTGCGTTACGTCTTCCACCATCTTGGCCGCGGCCTCATGCAGCCAGTGGACCGGCCGGCCCTTAAGGTCCTTCAGAACGGCCGGGATGGCTTTCGGCGTACCCAGATGGACGTTGGCGGTCTCGAATCCCATGGCGTGCAGCAGTCTGGTTTCATCGCGGCGCGCGGCAAGAGACGACAACTCCACGCGCGAGCAGTCCGGGCTCAGACGGCGCACAATCCATGCGCCCCTTAACTGGACAAAGGGATCGATGGCCCGAACGGACCGGTCCAGGATCTCCTGGTAATGAATGGCGTCGTTTTTCAAGCCTTGTGCGAAAACACAGGCCGACGGCGCCAGCGCTTTGGCTTCGCGGGCGATGCGGGCGCCGCGGTATTCGGCAACCGCCAAAAACCGCTGCCGCCCCAGGCTTCCCAACCCGGCTACGCGGTGCATGAGCTGGTAGGAAATGCCCGGCTCCGGAGACATTTTCTCGATGGCCCGCCGCGCGCGCTTCGGCACGGATTCCGTGATCTCGGTGAGGCCTTCGAACTTCTTCCAAAATTGCACCGGATCGCGCAGGCTGGTCATCACGGTATCGTGCAGCCACTGATGTTCCTCCGCCAGAACGATGGCCCGCCCGCCCGCTGCCAGCGCTTTTCGATAGCCATCCAGGATCGCAACGCAGGCGTCTCTGGCGCCGATGGTCAAATGCGCCTCCCGCACGGCGATATGGGCGCTGACGGCCAACCGAACCAGATCGATGGTATAGGGCATCGAGTCGGCTTCGTCAAAATCGTTAATGCCCCAAACCAGGCGCCCTTCCACGTCGCGCCAGGTGCCGAAATTTTCGACATGGAGGTCGCCGACAGCTAGAAGTTGTGGCGCTTTTGCCTCGCTCGGGCAGACCTTGGGCCAGCGTTGCATCCAGCGGTAGAACGTCGCCCGCAAGAACGGGAACACGCCTTCCGCCATGGCCTTGTGTTTCAACTCGAGATCGGCTGGCAATAAGGTTAAGTACTTGCCGATCCATTTCTCATACGCCAGCGTGGCTTCTTGAATAGTGTCAGTTGGTGATTTCGCTTTCGTCGGCATCGATCTCCATTTGTAGCAGTGCGGCTCCCATGGTCTTACCCTGCGGGTCTGTCCGCAAGGACAGAGTTCCGCCGCCGCCCAGCGCTTCATGCAAGAGAAAATTGAGTGCTCCCAGATTAGGAAGCTCGAAGCGCTCCACCTTTCCTTTTACAAAATCGCCAAAGAATGTTTTTACGCGCTCGGCGGTCACCTCGCGCACCAGGATCGGATAATGCCGCTCATGATAGGCGATGATGCCGATGTTGGAGGTGTCGCCTTTGTCGCCGGAGCGCGAGTGGGCGATGCGATGGAGCGCGATCTTCACTATTCGATGACCTCGACCCGTGTCTGAATCAGCTCCCGGGGAATCAGGGCCGGCCAAAAGGCCACGACTTCACGAACCGGCGGCCGGCCTTCACCAAAGCCAGTCCCCGTGGGCGGGCCGCTCAAAGCCAAGGGGGCCAGTTCGCGCGTGAAACGCTCCAGGGCCTTGCGATCCTGCCCGCGCACGCCCATGCGCAACTGGACTTCGGGCGGCATTGGATTGGGCGCTGCCACCGGTCCATGGCACGCGTTGACGCCGAAAAACTCGGTGTGGATTTCGTCAAAGTGCAGATCGAGCTGCTTCAAGCGGTCGCGTACAATCGCATCCGCGGCCCGCGCTTTTTCGAGCGCTTGGGGCGCTGAATAGACCAATGACCCAACCGTGCGGTAACCATCGGCATAACTGATCGACAGCTTCAGCATGGCGGGCCGCGCGCTGCCTTGAATGCCGCTGACGCGCACGCGGTCGGGCGAATCCGACTTCAATTTGATGCTGGTGAAATCCGCCACGCAATCTGGCGTGATGTAATTTTTCGGGTCGCCGAGTTCATACAGCAACTGCTCTTTGATGCTATCGAGGGTCACGCGCCCACCGGTGCCGGGATGCTTGGTGATGGCAAACGTGCCATCGGGCTCCGCGTCGACAATCGGATATCCGATGTTGGCCAGATCGGGAATTTGCTGCCAATCCACCTGGCAGTTGCCGCCGGTGCATTGGGAGCCGCACTCGACGATGTGCCCGGCGATGGTGCCCGCGGCCAGCTTGTTCCAATCGTCGGCCTTCCAATCGTAGCGGTGAATCATGGGCGCCAAAGTCAGCGCGGTGTCGGTGCAGCGGCCGGCGATGACCACATCCGCGCCGGTGTCGAGAGCCTCCGACAAGGGGAATGCGCCGATGTAGGCGTTGGCGCTAAGGATGCGCGGACGCACGGTGCTGAGCGGCGCGCCGGTGTCCATGTTGCGCATCTCCTGTTTCTGCGCCAGGAATTCGTCCAGGCGGCTGAGGACGTCGTCCCCCAGCACCACGGCAATTTTCAAAGACGGCGCCAGGCGGCGCACCTCTTGCGCGCAGGCGATGGGATTGACGCCGCCAGCATTGGCGATGACCTTGACGTTGCGGTCGCGCATCAGCTTTTCAATGCGGCCCAGCAAGGGCGGAAAGTCGCGCGCGTAACCCAGTTTAGGGTCGGCCTGGCGCTGCTTCTGCAGGATCGACATGGTGACTTCAGCCAGGTAGTCGAGGACGAGATAGTCGATGGGACCTTGCTCCACCAAGCGGACCGGCGCTTCGAGCCAGTCTCCCCAAAAGCCTTGCCCATTGGCGATGCGGATCATGGAAGTGGGGGGGAGATCCCCGGCCTCACGGTCCGGGCTAGGCGGTGTATTTTGGGAGTCCCCT
>DATFZA010000642.1:0-5966 GCA_035314765.1 Bryobacteraceae bacterium | reverse complement strand
CGCAAAATCGAACGCGGCGTCGTCAGGCAGCAGCGTCCGCACTTCCAGCGCTTCGTCGCCCATAAGGGGTTTTGGAAAAATTTTGCGCTCGTCGCCCGTCATTGCCGCTGGCCTGGCGTTCCCCAGGCCGGTATATGGTTTTTCGATCACCACCACTCGGGCCTCTCCATTGCTACTGATCGCCGCCGGCTCGTCGCCAGGCAAGTAAGCGTACTGCCGCGAAGTGGATAAACCCTCGGGCGTAGTAACGGAGCCTTCCAGCACCCAGAGAAAAGCCTGACGGGTTCCCGTGGTGAATCTACCTTGGGCGCCCATCTCCACCGTGTATTGCGTGAACCCGGCTCCTCTAACCGGACCAACATGCACAATCGCGGTAGCATCGTGCATTCCCGGCAGCGGCGCGCGCACAAACGTGTCCGGCGTCATGAGAAAATGATCGCGCTGGTGGCTGCTACGCGTCTGTCCCAGATTTTGCATCACTTGGGTGTTACCAGCTTGCCATAGCTTTCGCTCACTATGGCGCCATCCGCAAAAATCAACTCGCCATCGCGGTAGGCCTGACGGACCGCGCCTCGAAAACTATGCCCGACATAAGGACTCACCCGGTGCCGTTGCAGCAGGGCCTCCGCCCGCAAAGTATGAGTTGCCGTCACATCCGCAAAAGCGAGATCGGCGTGCGCACCGGCCTCTATCGAACCGCGATTCGCGATTCCAAATCTTCGCGCGCCGTTGGCAGCCGTCATTGCGGCAATCTTCGGCAAGGGCGAACCTCGCTGCACCAAGACCGCTAGCGTGGATTGGATTCCCGCAATTCCTCCCCAAATCGAAAAGAAATTGTCCTTCTGCTTCATGCTGGGCGGGCACGGCGAATGGTCCGATCCAATGATATCTACCTGACCACCTGTCACGAAACTCCACAACGCATCGCGTTCATCCACGCTTCGCAACGGTGGCGCGCACTTCAAGACCGCGCCAACCCGCAACAAGTCCTCTTCCGTAAAAAACAAATAATGCGGGCATGTTTCAATCGAAATGTCCGTTCCACGTGCTCGTGCCTCCAAGGCCGCGCCCACGCCCCGGCCGGAACTGATATGCACCACGTGCAACTTGCAGCCTGTCTCGCGCGCCAGCAACGCCGCCCGCTCAATCGCTTCTACTTCCGCGATCACCGGCCGCGATTCCAAAAACGCGGGTATATCGCAGCGCCCTTCGGCCATCAGTCGCTTGCTCAACCCTTTGGTGATCTCCTCGCTTTCCGCGTGCACTGCCACGGGCAAGCCCAACCGCGCCGCTTCCCGCATCCCTTCATACAGCGTGAGATCGTCCGCGCGCGGAAACTCCGGCAACCCTGAATCGCAGAGAAACGCCTTGAACCCAATTGCGCCGCAATCCGCCAGTTCCGCCAAGTCGTCGCGGTTACCTGGAACGATACCGCCCCAAAGGCCGAAGTTGGTGACGGACGACCTTTCCAAGACCGCGCGCTTCTCAGCAAAACCGGCTGCGGTCACGGTGCAGGGCGATGAGTTCAGCGGCATATCGAAAAACAGCGTTCCTCCGCCTGCCGCAAAGGCGCGGCTCCCGGTCTCGGCAGACTCCCAATCCGCTCGTCCCGGATCGTTGAAGTGCACGTGCACATCAATCAAGCCAGGTAGAATCGTCAGCCCGCTAGCGTCCATTTCTTTCTTGGCCCCCGGCAGTCCAGGTCCGACGGCGGAGATCAGCCCATCCTCAATCGCGATGTCGGCGGCAACCACGTCTTGCCCCACCACCACCTGGCCGCCGCGAATCACGAGATCCGTCATGCCAGCGCCTCGATAAATGCGAGTCCTGTTTTCAGCGCGGCCTCGACATCGGATACCAGTACCGATTCATCCGGATGATGACTGATTCCGCCCGGGCTGCGCAGAAACAGCATAGCCGCGGGGCAAGCCTTCGCCACGATCATGGCGTCATGCCCCGCGCCGCTGGACATGCGATGTGCCGGATACCCCGCGCGCCGCACCGCGCACTCCACTCGATTCACCAAATCCGCATCCATCGGTACGGCTGCTTGATCGAGATACACTTCGTGCCGGAACTGAATGCCAGGCCGTTTCCATGCCATGAGCATTTTCACCGTGGATTTCCGCGCCTCATCGGAAGCGTGCCGCACATCCAGCGTCGCCTGCACCATGCCCGGAATCACATTGGCCGCATTCGGCTGAACTTCCAATTTGCCAACCGTGGCCACTAAGGACCCGTCATGAAACAACTTTGTCATTACTTCGGGACCGCTCCCTGACGGTCGCGGCTCGGTCACGCCTTCCGAGCCGGTCACGCCTTCCGAGCCGGTCACGCCTTCCGAGCCGGTCACGCCCTCCGAGCCGGTCACGCCCTCCGAGCCGCGACCGTCAGGGAGCGGTTGGCCTGGTCGTTTCATGCATCTTTCGACGAGGCAGATCCATTCCGCCGCGGCCGCCAGCGCATCGTGGCGCAAATGCGCCGGCGTGGTTCCCGCGTGGTTCGCCTTGCCTTCAAAAGTGACGCGCACGCGGCTCTGGCCCACAATGTTCTCCACCACTCCAAGCGGCAGCCCGAGACTTTCCAGCACCGGTCCTTGCTCGATGTGAAACTCGAGATACGCAAACGTCCGCGGGTCCAATCGAGCCGCATCCAATTCCGCCGGATTCAAGCCATACGCCGTGATCGCTTCCGCAATATCCGGCAGCATGTCCAACTCTCCACACAGCGCCTTGCTGCCAATAAACGGCATACCAAAGCGCACGCCCTCTTCTTCAGAAAACCCAATCACTTCGATCGAAAACCCCAACTCGCGTCCGCTGAGCGCTTCCATCAGCGCCACTCCCAATACCACACCCAGCACGCCATCGAACGCGCCAGCATTAGGAACAGTATCGAGATGAGACCCAATCAACAGCCGCCGTTCACTGGTCCCGGAGCGCATGCCGCGAAGATTTCCCACCGCATCCACGCACACCGTCATACCGGCGGATCGCATCCATTCGCTTAACACACGATGCACGTCCCGCATGGGAGGCGACAGAAACGTGCGCGTGGTGCGCCCAGGCTCTTCCGAAAACCTCGCCAGTTCGCGGCAGCAGGCAATTGCTTTTTCAGCCAGAGCCTTCATGAGCCCCGATAAGTGCTGTAGCCGTGCGGCGCCAGCAGCAGCGGCACATGATAATTGCCGCGCTCATCCGTGACCACAAAGCTGACCGTAATCACCTCAAAAAATGCTGGCTGTGGCAGATAGTCGCCCACTCGAAATTGCAGCTCATAGGCCCCGATCTGGATTGTTTCGCCTAGCAGCAGCGGTTCATCCGTGCGGCCATCGGCGTTCGTCTTAGCCACGCGCAACATCTCCAAGCCACGGTACAGCTGCACTACGATACCCTCAGCCGGTTTTCCTCGCGCAATATCCAAAATATGAGTCGAAATACGCGCCATGTTACCTCTTCAAAGAAAGTCCCAAACAACCATACGGCGGACGAGCATCGGTATACACGCCCATCTCCTCGCCTTTTTCCACAATCGTGTCCCAGGTCCGGTTATTCGCTTCCAGATTCACCTGAGCGATGGAAGGAATCTCCTCCAGCACGCGACAACCAATCTTGTAAATGATCTGCTGGATGCTTCCCGAGACAAACGCGTGAAATGTTTCCAATACCAATTTGTGGACCTGCCGCGTCACCTTACCGGCGCTCAGAAAGGACTTCTCATCCACGTAGTTCCAATCCACATCCAGCCACATGTGCAGCGGACGGTTCGCAATATCCGGCAGTGTCGTGTATTGATCGCGCACAAATCCGACAAATGCACTGCCGTTCAGACGCAGTAGCTTAAATCCGTTGATCCCGGAGACCGCCTCGTGCACTACGCCGCCTTGCCCCAGCTCAAGCCGCGCCATCGGACGCTCAGGACCGGACGGCGTATAAGACACAGTTGTTCCCGGAACCTGCTGGTACGGAATCCCGGTCGCGGAAAGCTGTGCGCCCTCAGCCTGCGGATACAATTTCAGAAACTTGTCTGCCAAAAAATGACAGTAGGACTCCAGGTCGTCGCCTTCAAAGGTCATGGTCTCGCGTTGGATGAAGTTCTTCATCGAGTCCGTCGCCACCAGCCCCGTATTATCGCCGGTAGTGTACGTCGGCCAGAATTGCTCCCCGTAAACGAGAATCTTTGCATTCACCCCAAACACAGAATGTTTCCCCGGCGGCGCCGTTCCAGTTCGATGCAGCCGATACGCGATCACATCGCCCTTCCCATAAAAACTCTTTTTGGGTCCACTGGCAAATTGATTCACTTGATCTTCTCCTCCAACCGAAACCGCGAGATTCGATGGATCTGACTAAGGGCCTCGGAGAACTCATCTTCCGGCGTTGATTTCAGCCGTCGCTCTAACGCCGCCAGAATCGCGTGCTTGTCGCTGCCCTTCACAGCAAAGATAAACGGAAACGCAAACTTGTCCTTGTATTGATCATTCAGCCGCAAAATCCGATCGTACTCTTCGGCAGTCAGCCGGTCCAGTCCCACCGAAGATTGCTCGCTGGCCGACGCCTCACTCACGCGCGCCCGCGTACCCAGGTCGGGATGAGCGCGAACCAGCGCCAGTTGCTCTGCGTGCGATGCAGCGTTCACTTCGCTCTGCATCTGCGAAATCAGATTTTCGAGCGTTCCAAAAGGCCTCCACTGCCACGCTCGTTCGGCAACCCAGGGCGAGTGCTCGTAAATGCCGCCAAAGTTCCGCACGAACTCCAGCTCAGTCAGCAAGTCCACCTGCTCAATCGTCATGAGCCAAACACCAGATCGCCCCCGATGTGTACCTCGCGCACGCTCTCCGCCCCCGCCAGCGTAAAGATCGCGCCCAGTATGCGCTCCGGGTCCTCGGCCGGTTTCAAGACAGCCGCCAACGCGCTCTCTTCCGGGGGCCGTAGATAAATGAAATCCGCCGCCTTCCCGGCCTCAAAATCGCCGATTTCATTTCCCATTTCAAGGGCCTCCGCCCCAGCGCGTGTCGCCAGATGCAGCAGTTCTCCCGGCGTCAGCGACAAAGGCTCGGCCGCCACGCGCTGCATCAGGTACGCCTGCAAACCCTCCTTGAGAATTCCGAAGCCGGTGCCTCCACCCACGTCTGTCCCGAGAGACACGCGCGCGCCCAGCCGCCGATGTCGCGCCAGCGGAAAGATTCCACTCCCCAGAAATGCGTTGCTCGCCGGGCAATGCGCCACGGTCGCGCCATGTTGGCTGATGCGCTCGATCTCCGCGTCCGTTCCCAGAACGTTGTGCGCCAGCACAGAGCGCCGCTGCACCAGATCGAAACGCTCATAAACTTCCAGATAGTCGCGGGCCCAGGGAAATATCCTTTTCACAGATTCCACTTCATGCGGATTCTCGTTAACATGTGTCGTAAAACCAACCGCCGGATATTCTTTGACCAGCGTCTGGCACACTTCCAGCATCGGTTCACTGGCGGACAATGCAAAGCGCGGCATCACCGCGTATCGCATGCGTCCGCGCCCATGAAATCGCCGGATCAGCTCTTGACTTTGCTCATACGCAAGCTCGGGCGAAACGTGCAGCTTCGCGCTGAGATTGCGGTCTGAGAGCACCAGCCCACTGAATAGCCGCAAACCGCTAGCTTGAGCTGTCTCAAACAACTCCACCATCGCCGTGCTGAAATGCGATCCGAACGCCAGCGCGGTGGTCGTGCCGTGCGACAAGAGCCCCTGCACAAACTCGCGCGCGATGAGCCTCGCATACCCGCGGTCCGCCAGCCGCTCCTCCTCGGGAATGGTAAAGCGTTTCAGCCAATCCAGCAGCTCATAACCGAAACTCCCCAAAATCCGGATCTGCGGATAGTGAACATGCGTATCGATCAGCCCGGGCAGCAGATAACCGCCGCGCAGATCGCGTACGGTGGCGTGTGGATGGGCTCTGAGTACGGCCTCATAATCGCCGCAAGCCGC
>DATFZA010000641.1:0-13928 GCA_035314765.1 Bryobacteraceae bacterium | reverse complement strand
ATCGTGCGCATAGTCCCTGCTGAGAGGCACTCGGACGACTTTAGCGCCCACGAATTTCGCCGCGCGCTCACCGGCTTCGTACCCGGGATCGGCGATGACAAAGCTCTTGGTAGGAGAAGTGAATGCTAGCACCGCCTGATGCAGCGGCGCGCTCGATCCGGCGAACGCCTGCACGTAGTTCGGCTTCAATCCTTCGCTCGCGGCCAGAGTCTCCTGCATGGCGAAGGTCTCTTCATACAGATAACGGCCGCCTTTCTTCACGACGCCGTAGATGGCTTCGGCAGCCTCAGGACAAGGCCCGAGAGGATTCTCATTGGCGTTGATTTTTACCGCGTCCGGCGGCATATCTTTCACCATGGAGAGCTGCGCCAGGGCGGGTTCGTTGAAAAACGGCAGCGTCGCGCCGGCGGTCATCATGGTGGCCAGCCGCGCGAAATTTCGCCGGGTGAATCCTCGCGCGATAAATTCCTGCTTCTGTTCGAGTGTGAAAACTTGCATTCCTGTGTAGCCTCCTGGAAGAAATGTCTGGACCGCTTTCATGGCGGTTGGTCTCTGGTTCTGGCCCGGGTTATGGGGCCAATGCTCGAAAAATGAAATCGAAGTTCCTTGCCGTGGCAGAAGCGCCCAACGGACCTGCGGCATGTGCGAAGTATCCCAGTTCTTCATGCCAGGCCCCCATGTGCTGCTGACGACATTGCCGGACGCTTATTTGGCTCGCGACGGGGAGAACTCGGACGGGGAATGCTGGCGAACGACTCCTTCCGCTGGTCGTACAGAGACCACGGTCGTTGTCAAATATTACCATTTGTAAACCTTGCGTGCAACGTGAGACGGGGACACGTGAGACGGGGCGGTGTCAAGGCAAAGTAGAAATGTCCTCCTGCTGGCAAAGTAGAGTGTCGCCTTTCGTCTGAGTCCGGAAGAGGTGCGTGGTAATCTGCAAGCGCCGGCTCAGTTGGTAGAGCATCTGACTTGTAATCAGATGATTGGGGGTTCAATTCCGATTCCCTCCGCCAGCTCCAACATAATAAATAAGTTCACTGGAATGCCGACTCCAAACACCTGGATTGCCCGAGACGGTTCAGCTTCGGCAGCAGGCATACGATGAAGCTTCCGCGCGGATGCGGGACGAGATGGCGGATCGAATCGACCAGCGGGCGGGGGCGATGGCAAGTGGCGCCGAAGAATTGCACGAACCTATGAAACAGACGCTGCACCATGCAGAAGCCGAAGCGTCGCAACAGCTGCCGGCTACGCGGGCTCAATCATTTGTCTCGCTGCTCCACGACATGGATGCGCTAACAAATTGCCTTGCCGCGGAGATCGCAACGGCATCGCCGAACTAGTGGACCGTCCCCTCGTGGACCGTCCCAATTATTACCCACAGCATAATCGGAACATCCTTATGATGTGGCGATAATCGGGATTGCTACAACTCACCGATGAGTACGCGCTTGGGGCGCAATCGCGAAGTCTTCCCACCCGGTATCTGTCTCGCGCGCGCCCCATCTTAGCTCTCGCCGATAGGTTGAAATATCGCGAGATCGAACACACGGTGCGAGTGCGCCGACTGTGGCGGTGCAAGGGGCGAGTGGATCCGGCGAGCGCAGCAGATACCCTCCGACGGGCAGCACGTCGTTGGCCGTGCCGCAGGCTGGCCGAGGAACTCGGCTCTTCTAGAGCCGGTTTCTTGAGGAAAGCCGCGGATTGACCACGAGTGAACCGCTTCCTAATTTTCCAAACCGACTAAGCTTACTTGAAGTTTGCTCGGAAGGTAAATGCCAGCGGGACGTTTTGTTTTACAGTCGGGAAGGCGAAGGGCTCGGAACGGATCTGCGGGTGTTCTATTTTAAAAAATAGGGCGATGCGGCTAATCGACGCAATCGTGATCCTGCTGGTGAAGTGTGGCGGACCTGAAGGAAAACCGCTCCGGTACGCTACTCTTTCTGCAGCCTCGGGTTCTGCAGCCTCCGGTTGAAAAAGCTCGCCGTGGCCTGATATCCGCGAACCCATGTCTTCCACAGAAGAAAATCATGGATCTCGTCGGGAAAAACGATCTCCTCAAAGTCAATATGCTGTGCCTTTAGCCTTTGCACCAGGTCCGTGGTCTGTTGAAAAGGAACATTGCGATCATCGTCACCGTGGATCAGCAGCACCGGCGATTTCCACTGTGAGACCGCGGCGATAGGGGAAGAATCGTAGGAGAGTTTCCGCGCGTCTCGATAATCCGGCGCTTGCTGGGCGCCATCGTCCCAAAGTTGGGGGAAGCTGGACCAGTCGTGTACTCCGTGAATGTCGACTCCAGCAGCGAAAATATCGGAGTTGCGGGCGAGCGCCAGCGCGGTGAGAAATCCGCCATAAGAGCCTCCCCAGATGCCAATGTATTTGGGGTCAACTGTCGGCAATCCCTGAAGGTATTTTGCCGCGGCCACGACATCCTTGTACTCGGCAGCACCGCGCCAGGAACTGTCCACCGGTTCGCGAAAAGCACGCCCATACATGATGCCCAGGCGGTAATTGACGGAGAGGACAACATAGCCAAGGCTCGCGAGGTACTGATTCTCCGCATAGGCATTGTGATAGTAGTAGCTGTAATGAAAACCCAGCAGCATCTGTCGGGCCGGACCACCGTGGACAAAGACCAGCGCCGGACCGGGCTGACTGCGATTGGGAGGAACAAAAAGCTGCCCATGAATCTCCAAGCCGTCGTCGCTTGGGAAGGTGACTGGTTGCGGCTGCACGAGTTGCGCTGAAGGAAAATCCTTAGGCAACGCCTCGGCGGCGATCATCTCGCGGCCTTGCTGGGTGATGTGGTACGGCATGGCTGGCGAGATAGCGCCGGAGCCGAGGCAGACAATGGTCTTGCCGTCTGCCAGCATCATGGGACTCCACTCGATGGTATCCCCGTGGGTCAGCGGCTTGGCCTGTTGGCTCTCGATGCCGGGCGGTATAGGAGCCACTCCCCATGAATTGACTCGCCAGATATGGCGGCGATCCACGTCGTTTTTATTGGAAGTGAACAGTACGGCAGTTTTGTCGCGGGAAAGGGTCACCTCTTCCACGTCGTAATCGCCTGGCGTGAGCAGAAGAGGGTTGCCGCCCTTATCGGAGATCGTGTAGAGATGGTTGTGTCCGTCCTCTTCAGAGCAAAAGATGATGCGCGGGCCGGCAGCCGCAAACTGAAGCGACTGCTCGGCGAAGGGAGGCAACGATCCGCTCACGTCCTGTCTACTGTGCCATATCTGCCGCGCCTCTCCTGAGGTTGCGTTGGCCACGTAAATGGACCAAGGATGGGGCCGTAGAGGAATCAACGGCAGATGGTTTTCCGCGCCGGCAACCCGGATGAAGGCAATTTCCGAGCCGTCCGGCGACCACTGTGGGTCGGAATCGCGATCGGCACTGGGCGCGACGTAGCGCACGCGTTCGGGCGAAAAATCAAAGATGGCGATGAAACTGTGATCGTTGCGGTCGGAGACGAAGGCGATATGTTTACCGTCCGGCGACCACTGCGGTTGCCTTTCGTCGCCACGCAATTCGGTCAGCAGCCGGGGCCGCTTATTTCCGGATACCGGCTCCAGCCAGAGATGATGGCTTGCCGTCCACACCACCCATTGGCCATCGGGCGAGACCTGGATGTCTGCGCAGCCCTCGCGCTCGCAGCCCAGGTCGCCCAGCAGCGTTTCCTTGCCGTTCTGCACGTCCGCCGCCCATACTTGCTGTTTCGGTTGAGTAATCTCGCTAGCGGGATTGGCCACATAGCCTTCGCGATTCACTTCCGAGCCGCGAACATACACCACAGTCTTTCCGTCCGGAGTTAAGCGCAGGCTGAGTATCTGCTGTCCATCGTCGCCGTGATAATGAGTTACCTGCCGCCCCTTAAAGTCGGGCGCATCGGCGACCCAGACATTTCGCTCGCCACGTATATCAAAAACCCATGCGACCCGGTTCACGCTGGTCGCGGCAGTCAGCCCGGTAGGAAAAGGCGAGCTCATGACCTGTTCAAGAGTGAAGCTTTGAGCTTGAGCCGCTTGAGCGGGCGCCGGAACGCAGCACAACAGCCCCGCGGAAAGAAGCAGGTTGAAAGATTTCATAAGCATTCAATCATTCTCGCTGCCGGCATTCTCGCTGCCGGCTCGTGGCTGCCAGCTTCTCGTGCATCGAACGCGACAAATTCTGCCCGGTCGCGGCCGCGCCAGGAGTTAATAGGAGGCGCTAAGCATCCGTCATGAAACAACGTTGCCATTTCCTCGGGTCCGCTAACGGCTTCTGAGCCGCGACCGTGAGGGAGCGGTTGGATTGGTTGTTTCGCGACGGGCTGTAAGCTGCTGCCTTTCTGGATTCCGATCCGGGAAACGTCGCTTGCAGTAGAAACCAAGCTTCCTCGAAAGGATGATGTAGCAGAACATTGAGAGCGTGTGGGAGAGTGTGCGGGAGAGCTTGTGGCCGGCACTACAAACTTGTCCATATATTCCTCCAACCTGGCGCGGTCTTTTTCACGGTACGGCTTGTATTCCTTGGCAATGCCTTGATCGCCCAGACTGAACAGAACATAAGCTTCGATCAAGCGGGCCTCATACAGCTTCAGTAACAGGCTAACGGTGGGATCGTTCGCTACCAATCCCGCAGTTTTCTTATCCTGTGCCAATTTCTTGGCGACTTTGGCCGCGGCAGTCAGGGCTTCCGCCTCTTCCGGCAGGCTGTGCCGGTATTTTCTTTCTTCAGGGAAGTGCTTCTTAAATTCATCGCCTTGTTTCCACTTGGCACTTACGCCGCGGTAGGCCTGCCATACCGCGGAGATCTCCGGCGGCTCCTGAAATCCCTTTGGCTGGTTCTCCGCCGGTGCAGGAACGGCGACAAAAATTTCATTAATATGAGTGTGGTTCAGGGTCGCCCAGGCGTGCAACTCGCGCCAGACAATCTGGTTGTAGGGCTCAGCTACTGCTGCCTGGATGAGCATCGTCCGGGACTTTGCCATATCGCCTTTTTTGGCCGCCATATCCGCGTAATAACGATAGGCGGTTTCGATGTCGGGATCGAGCCGGATCGCGCGCTCATACCAGGCGGCGCCCTGGGCGAATTGTCTTTGCCTGTCGTAGGCATTGCCGATGAAAAGGGCGGCCATATAGTTTTTGGGGTCCAGTTCAAGAGCCTTGGAATAATTCTCGATCGCCTCGTCGAAATCGCGTCGGGAGAACGCCGCTTCGCCCGCTTGCATCGCTTGTTCCACTTGAGGATTGTCGGAAAACTTGATGGCGCCACCCTCCGGCAGCCTTCTTAGGATCTCAGACAGGTTGAGGGCCAGCACACTGTAATTGCCTAGGTTGAAGGCATAGTCCAGAAGTTCGCGGGCGCGCAGCCGCTCCTTGCCTGCCGCGTCCGGATCGCTCAGGGTTCCTGCATGCTCCACCAGACAGGCTGCCAACTCCACTAGCATCTGATCATCTTTGGGGTTGGACTGCACCAGCTTTGCTATAAGGGGCAGCGCTTCCAGGCGCTTCCCCTCACTAAAAAGGCCGGACGCCTTCTGCCGCAAAGCCTGATACGCGGCATCATCCGTGGTTTGTGCCGACAGGGCCTGTGCCAGCAGGAATGGCACAAACAGGCAGAGCAGCAAGCCTGTCGCGAAAGTTAGACTCTTGGTGTTGGGCCACCGCATCAGGTTTTGAATCGTCCTCTAGTACGGATGTTCCAAGGTTTGTTTCCCGACTGTGACGCTATGATGAAGGCGCTTTTGGCAGTTCGCCATGACTCTCCGCGGCTGGCCTGCTGTTCGATGGCTGCAGCGGGCGGGCTGTATCGTGATAACGCTTCACGTATTGGGAAATCTGGTCTTCCGATAGCTCGATAGGATTTTTCATCACAAACCACGTGACTACCTCACTGCACGGTGGGATGGTCAAGGATCCGGGATAGCGGTAAAAGCTCTTGCGGTCGGCGGGTAGCAGATCCATGGGATTGATTTTCACTCCCGCTACCCGGTTCTCCTTGCCTGGCTGCGGCAGGTGCTCCCATAAAGTCTTAATCACAGGGTTTTCCTTGCCCGCTACGATGGGCACCTCAATCACCAGGAAAACTCCTTCCGGCGAGATATGCAAGAGCTGCAAGGACATTGTGGGCCGCTTGCCTTTAATCGCTGTCTCCCCCGGCTGTCGAAAATGCATTTCGACGAGGTTGTAATTTTTCCTGCCGACTTTCAGCCAGAAGTTGTCCGGGAACTTGACCAGGATCCGATAACGATTGCAGTCGTTCAGGATGTCGAGGTCAGCGGGCTGATAGTTGAATTTGAGAAGGTCGCCGATGGGCAATGGTTCCGGATTCACAAGGTCAATTGGGCCTTGCATTTTGCCCGTCTTGCAAACTCCGGGCCAATAGTCGGGTCCCTGAGGTCCTGACGCATAGGTGAATGTTGGCGCGCACGCCTCTTCGCTCAGAGCCATATGCAGGTGATGGTGTTGGTGCCCTTCCATCTTCTCCGGCGGGTCCAGGATCTGGGCTTTCCCGGAGAGGACTGCCACAAACAGCATAAAACAAGACACTGAGAACGCTAGCGGGAAACTGCCAGCGGCTCGGTTGCAGGACATATGTAGGGTCTCCCAGATTAGATGGGTTTTCGCGGTAACACGAATCGAACGCGCACCAAAATCCGAGCGATAAGAAAGTGCAGACCGTGGTGCGGGTTAACTAACGAAAGTTCCTTGAGACAAACTCTAATAAGAAAGCGGCTTCTGAACTTACTCTGAAGCCGCTAGGTTTTTATCCAGTGTCTTATCCGGAGTCGGCCGAAGGCCTGGAGAACTGGAAAGCGACTTATTCCTTTCCTCCTTCGCCGCCACCGGTCGAGATGACGCGTTCGGTGATTCGAGGCAGTCTGAAGGAGTTTGGATCCTTATTGGCGAGGTTGGGAGTTTTGTTGTCCTTGATCTCCACCTTGCCGGAAGCCGGGACGACCTGTTCGATTGCCATCATGCCGAGATCCTCGTGGCCGAGAATGTGGCAGTGGAAAACGAAGTCGCCGATGTCCATTCCGCGGAAGTCCATGAGCATCGAAACGCTGGGGAACGGCGTTTTGCGATTGCCGTTCCAGAAGGGAATCTGCACCATATCCAAAAACTGGCCATTAATGGCAGGCACCGGCTGGCTACCGTTGGCTTGGAAGTTGTTCTGCGAGAGGATTTGGAAGTGAATCTGGTGCTCGTGGAATTCATGGTTTTCCATGGCCTCGTTCGCAATGATCCACTCCTGCACGGATCCCTGCTGGATCGTAATCGCGGGCGGGTTATTGGGATCAAACGGCGTGTTTGTAGCATAGGGCTGTGTATCGATGTTGATGAAAAACGCCGACCCGTCCGAGGCCTCTTGGAAGTTCAGTTTATGGGTAGCCTGGACGGACGCGCTGGAGAGGCCGGCAAACAATTGCTGGCTGGTGCTCACGCCCGTCGAGGCGGGAAGGCTGTTATCCGCGAGACTATTGTTCGGGTCGGCGCCACCGGCCACACTGATAGTGAAGAGCGCCCGCGTGGGATCTTCATCGCCCGCCGGCCCGGTGTTGACGTAGTTGGTTACCAATTGCGCAATCGTGCTCGATGAGGTGGGCGCCGTGGCCAGGATTTCTACGCGCCCCGCCGGGGGCACGATGTAACTGGTCGCGGAAATGGTTTTTCCCGGCTGGGTTCCGTCTTGAGAATTCACCGGAACCCCATCAATTCCCACGATCTGAAACGTCTGCGGCTTGCCGTTGAAGAGTAACTGCAAATTTAGAATGCTGTCCGAACTGCAATTGCAAATGCGCCAGAACTGGGTCTCGCCGGGTTGCATCTCGAGAACGGCCGGCGTGAAAGTGGTGACGCCGCTGGTGGTGTTGGTCATGGCGTTCTCGGGGATATAGTTGAGAGAAAGGTCGAGGTTGGGGACCTCGACGTCGCTGGAGGTCGGGGGGCTGCTTTGGCTCAATCCTTGGATTGTCGGCAGGTCGCGCACGACGAGGACCCGTTGACGCAGCCCTCCAACGGCAGGCTGAACATTCTGAATCCCTTGGACCACGATCACTCCGGCCGCTCCGCCTTGGACGTCGCGCTCCGCTATCCCGTGGATGTGCGGGTGATACCAATAGAGGCCGGGCGGCTCGTTGCTGGGGATCTGCACGCTGTACTGAAACGTGGCTCCCGAGTTGATAATCGTTTTCACCACATTGTCGCCACCGCACTGGGGAGTGGTATTGGTGCCGTGATAGTGAATGTTCAGCGCACTGCCGACGTTGGGTGTTGGGAACGGTTCGGCAACTTCTTCAACCTGTGTGTCTCCGCAATTCGGTGCCTTGAAGACCTCACCCAACGGCGATGCCGGCGTGTTGTTCGTGACGGTGATATTCAAAGTGTCGCCTGGATTCAGGTAAAGAGTGGGCTCCTGCAGCCCGTTCGGCGTGGTGAGACACCAAAGGCCTCTACCGAACGCATCGGTCGTCATCTGGTAAGTAAACTGCACGTTGAGCACGCCATTTCGACTGAACAACGCGGGTGGATTTTCAACGACGCCGCCTGGAGTTGTGGTTCGCGGACATGGGTTGGAAACGGGCGCGACAGGTTTGCCCCCAAGGCCGACGGGCGAGCTCGAATTCTGGCCCATAGCCGCAAGCGGCAAGGTCAAGATCAGGATGACACCGATCGGGGAACACAAGAAACTACCGAGAAGGCTCTTCATTGGATTAATCGCTCCTCCTTTTGTAATCTGATATCGGTGTTTTGACACAGGCGCCAGCGTTCACACGTTTGCTAGAGAACGAGCAAGCGTCTCTTGAACCTATTTCTTCGCTATCTAGATCCCGACATCAATGGCCAAGTGTCTCCAGCAGAAACGCCCGGGGTGCTCTCTGTCATTTACTCTGCCTGAGGCGTAGCTTCGAGTTGCACATAAGTCGAACTAACCCATAGCTGCTGAACTGCGCTGGTTTCGGGATTTCTTTATCCCTCTCACACGGGCTAACCCACCTCGGGAGAAGCAGCCACAAAAAAGCGTATTTAATATAGCACGGTGCAATTTTCGTGTCAAGTGCGAGAATTGTCCTGTGCGAGAATTGTCCTGTCAATTTCGACAACCTGCGGACCATCCCCAAGCAGAATCTGGTCAAGCGGATTTCGCGGCTAGGCCCCGACCGGATTGTGGAGGTAAAGCGAGCGGTGGGTTACGCGCTGGGCTGGGAAGAGTTGATCGACGCCGAGGCTTGAACAGCCGGAATGCTACGCATGAGCCCGACGTATACAACCGCGGACATGAAAAATCCCACAAACCAGGCGTAGTTATAAAGCCAGCGCAAGGGCGGCACGGCCAGGCCCACCAGCGCCACCACCACTCCTGCCGCCAGGGCCGCCACGGCCCGATAATTGATGCCGTTGTTATATTCATATGCGCCGTTGCGGCGATAGAGATCCTCTACGTCGAGTTCGCGCTGGCGGATCAGGAAATAATCGGCGATCATGACTCCGGCGATGGGGCCGAGCAGACCGGAATAGCCGACCAGCCATCCGAAAATATAACTGCTGAAGTCATTCAACAAGCGCCAGGGCATCATGGCGATACCGAGAACGCCGGTGATGAGCCCGCCTGTACGGAAGGAAATCAGGCGCGGATTCAGATTGGAGAAATCGTTGGAGGGGGAAACGACGTTGGCCGCGACGTTGGTGTTGAGCGTGGCAATCAACAGCGCCACCAGCGCGATGCACGCGATCACCGGCTGATTGAACTTGCCTAGCAGCGCAACCGGATCCCAGATCGGTTCGCCGAAGAGCACCGCGGAGGCCGACGTCACAGCCACGCCGATGAAAGAATATAGCGTCATGGCGACAGGCAAGCCGATCGCCTGGCCTAATGCCTGCGCCCGCTGTGAAGTAGCATAACGGGTGAAATCTGGAATATTCAACGCAACCGTCGCCCAAAAACCGACCATCCCCGTGAGTGAGGGTACAAAAAAAGCCAGAAAATCAGCCGTGGTCCGGAACTTCGATGGCGCGCTCAACACCGGCCCGAGACCGCCGGCCTTGCGCGTGATCCAGAGCAACAGCAGAATGCCAACTGCCAGCATGAAAGGCGCGCCCACGCCTTCCAGAAACTTGATGGTCTCAATACCGCGCCAGATCACGGCCATGTTGAGCGCCCAAAAACCCAGGAAGCACACCCACTGGAGATTGGCCGCGCCGGGCCAAATGATCTTCAGCATGGAGTAAATCGCCTGGCCGCCGATCCACGATTGAATGCCGAACCAGCCGCAGGCGACCAAGGCGCGGAGAATGGCGGGCAGATTCGCTCCGCGCACTCCAAAAGAAGAGCGCACTAGAACCGGAAACGGAATGCCATATTTTGTTCCCGCATGCGCGTTGAGCAGCATCGGCACCAGAACTATCAGATTGCCGAGCAGGATGGTCCCGATGGCCTGCCACCAGCTCATGCCGCCCGCAATCAGTCCCGATGCGAGCATATACGTGGGAATGCACACGCTCATGGCGACCCAGAGCGAGATGTAGTTATAGAGACCCCAATCGCGGCGCGCCGCCGGAATCGGCGCCAGGTCCTCGTTGAAAAGTGCGGGATCGTGTTGCATCAAGTGACTAGGTCCATGCCCCGCCGCGAGCCGCGCGCCGCAGGTATTCACCCCGGCCGGATTTGCCCAGAAATGCGCCGTTATTCACGATCACTTCGCCACGCGACAACACCGTCTTCACGTTGCCTTTGACCTCGAAGCCTTCAAACATGGAGTAATCCACGCGCATGTGATGCGTCGCCGCGCTAATGGTGTAGGGCGCTTGCGGATCCCATATGACCAGATCCGCGTCGCTGCCGGGCGCGATTTCGCCTTTGCGCGGATACATGCCAAAGATGCGCGCCGGAGTGGTCGAGACCAGCTCCACGAAACGGTTGAGAGACAGACGGCCCTCATTCACGCCGTGATGATAGATCAATTGCAGCCGGTTCTCAATGCCCGGGCCGCCATTGGGAATTTTGGTGAAATCGTCCTTGCCCAAGGATTTTTGTTCCTTGAAACAGAACGGGCAATGATCGGTGGAGACCACCTGTAAATGATCGTGCTTTAGACCTTCCCACAGCTTGGGCAGATTCTTCTTCTCACGCAAGGGAGGAGTAAAAACGTATTTGGCGCCCTCGAAATCCGGACGCTCCATTTCTTCCTGGGACAGCAGCAAATATTGCGGACAGGTTTCCGCAAAGGCAGGCAGGCCGCGGTCACGCGCTTCGCGCACCTGGTTCAGCGCGTCCTCGCACGACAAATGCACGATGTAGATGGGCACTCCGGCCATTTCGGCCATGGCGATGGCGCGGTGGACGGCTTCCGCTTCCGCGATGGTCGGCCGCGTGAGCGCATGATAAATGGGCGCGGTCTTTCCTTCCGCCAGCGCCTTCTGCACAATCACGTCAATCACGCTGCCGTTTTCGGCATGCATGCAAATCAGCGCGCCATTCTTGGCCGTGCGGGAGAGAGCGCGAAAGATAGTGGCGTCATCCACCATGAGCACGTTCGGATAAGCCATGAAAAGTTTGAAGCTGGCCACGCCTTCAGCCACCAGGTCGTCCATGTCTTCGAGGCCCGCACCGCCCAAATCGGTGACGATCATGTGCAGGCCGTAATCGATACATGCCTTGTTTTCAGCCTTCTTCCACCAGGTGTCGAGCGCGTCGCGCATTTTGGTTCCGCGCGCCTGAATGGCGAAATCGACAATCGTGGTGGTGCCGCCGAATGCCGCAGCGCGCGTGCCGGTCTCGAAATCGTCGGCGGAAGTAGTCCCGCCAAAGGGCATGTCGAGATGGGTGTGCGCGTCGATCCCGCCGGGGAAGATCAGCATGCCGGTGGCATCGATTCGTTCGGTAGCGGATGCCGCGGGGATGCCTGCGCCGACTTCGCTGATGCGGCCGTCGTCCCCGATCAATATGTCGGCGGCTTTGGTCTCTTTAGCCGTGACCACCGTGCCGTTTGTGATCAGCTTGCTCAACTGTTCCCTCCCGCGAGAGCCGCCATCCGCTGCGCCCAGCTTTCCGCCGCCACACCGGGATCCACGCGCTTCATGGTGATGCAGTTTTCCACGGGACAAACCAGCGCGCAAAGGTTGCAGCCGACACACTCTTCTTCATCGATGCGCGGAATGCGCACGGGCGGCGTGCGCGCGTTGCCGTTCATTTCGAGTTTTGCCACCGGCGTCATCGTGATGCGCCGGCGCGTGGCCGCTTCCAGATCGGCGGGAATCGGATGACCGTCGCCGATATGGATGCATTGGTGCGCGCCGTCCCAGCAGGCCACATAACATAAGTCGCAACCGATGCATTTTTCATGGTCGATTTCCGCCACAATCTTGTAATTGAGATTGAGCTGATTCCAATCCGTCACCCGTGGCAGGGAGAGCCCGCGAAAATCGTCTAGCGTGCCGAAGCCTTTCTCATCCATCCAATTCTTGAGGCCGTCAATCATGTCTTCGACAATGCGAAAGCCATAATGCATCGCGGCGGTGCAAACCTGCACCGTCCCGCATCCGAGCAAAATAAACTCCGCGGCATCGCGCCAGCCGCTGACGCCACCGATTCCGGAAATCGGCAGACCCGGGTTGGCGGCGATCTGCTGGACCATATGCAACGCGATTGGCTTGACCGCCGGGCCGCAATATCCGCCGTGCGCGGACTTGCCGTCCACATCCGGCCTTGGCGTCAAGGTATCGAGGTCGATGCCGGTGATGGAATTGATCGTATTGATCGCGGAAAGCCCGTCGGCCTTGGCTTTTGCGGCAGCTTTCGCAGGCACGCGAATATCGCTGATGTTGGGAGTCAGTTTCACCAGAACCGGCGTGCGCGCGGCCTCCTTGACCCATTCCGTAATCATCTGCGTGTATTCGGGCACCTGTCCCACAGCGCTGCCCATGCCGCGCTCGCTCATGCCGTGCGGACAACCGAAATTCAGCTCCAGCCCGTCGCTGCCGGCATCTTCGGCGCGCCGCACCATCTCATGCCAGGTCTCGCGTTTGGATTCCACCATCAGCGACGCGATCACCGCGTGCTTGGGATAGCGCTTTTTCACTTCCGCAATTTCGCGCAGGTTGACATCTAGAGGCCGGTCTGTGATCAGCTCAATATTGTTCAGACCCATCATGCGCGTGCCATTGAGATCGACCGAGGAGTAACGCGAAGACACGTTGACGATGGGCTCGCCCAACGTCTTCCACACCGCGCCGCCCCAGCCCGCGTCAAAAGCGCGCATCACCTGCTCACCGCAATTGGCGGGAGGTCCGGAGGCCAGCCAGAAGGGATTGGGACACCGGATGCCTGCAAAATTTGTCGTCAAATCTGCCATAAATCAACTATCTTGTTCCAACGCTTGAAGCATGGCCAGCGCGGCTCGCTTCCCGTCCGCCGCCGCGTCCACCACTTCCCTGCCCCCGTTGACGCAGTCGCCGCCGGCGTAGTATTTCGGATGCCCGGTTCGTCCGGTCGCGCGGTCCACCACCACGCAACCGTTGCTGATCGCAATGCCGGGGAGGTCCTCAATGAGGCTGGTGAACCGGCCTTGTCCTAACGAGGGAATTACCATGTCGCAGCCGATCGCGAAATTTGAGGCGGGAATCGGCATTGGGCTGCGCCGGCCGCTCGAATCCGGCTGGCCCATCTGCATGCGCACACATTCGACCGAACCAGCGCGGCCCGCGCCGTTGGCGTGAATCGCTACCGGCTGTGTCAGCCAGAGGAACTGCACGCCCTCTGTCTTGGAATGCTCATATTCAAAGGTGAAGGCCGGCATCTCTTTTTCCGTTCGGCGGTAAATGACCGAGACTTCCTCCGCGCCCAGGCGTTTGGCCGCATTGGCCGCGTCAATGGCTGTATTTCCTCCGCCGATCACCACGACACGGCCGCCGACAGCGGGAGGATCTTCGGTCTTATAGTCT
>DATFZA010000640.1:0-4135 GCA_035314765.1 Bryobacteraceae bacterium | reverse complement strand
TTGCTGCCTACGTATTACCGCGGCTGCTGGCACGTAGTTAGCCGCAGCTTCTTCTTCAGGTACCGTCATTATCGTTCCTGCCGAAAGAGCTTTACACCCCGAAGGGCTTCATCGCTCACGCGGCGTCGCTGCATCAGGGTTGCCCCCATTGTGCAAGATTCCCCACTGCTGCCTCCCGTAGGAGTCTGGCCCGTGTTTCAGTGCCAGTGTGGCCGTGTGCCCTCTCAGGCCGGCTATCGATCATTGCCTTGGTAGGCCATTACCCTACCAACTAGCTAATCGACCGCGGGCTCCTCTCTCTGCGCGTATTGCTACGCTTTCCCTTCTCAGGCTTATGCGGTATTGTCTCCGGTTTCCCAGAGGTATTCCCCACAAAGAGGTAGATTACCCACGTGTTACTCACCCGTACGCCACTTTACTCAGGGATTGCTCCCCTTTCTCGTTCGACTTGCATGTGTTAAGCGCGCCGCCAGCGTTGATTCTGAGCCGGGATCAAACTCTCGTTTGATCGTTTAGAACATTCAACATCCGGCCAAACTCCCAAGTTCGGAAGCCCAACCAAACGCTGAATTTACGTTCGCCCCGGTTATTTTACTCAAAGTTCTGACGAAATTGTTACATTAGCGTCCAACCAGATTGTCAAAGATCTGCGTAGCGGTGCCCGGCGATGCCTTTATTAGAAGGAAGACCAGATCCGCTACCGGCCTCGAAAGCCGTTTTGGCGCAAGCAGTGATTACATTTGTTAATCATCATTCCTGTAATCGGAAATGCCGCAACCAGAAATTCTAGGGAACAGTAAGAACTTGCCAGACAGGAGAAGAGGCTAAACTGCTTCGAACAACCTGCTGCCGATATTTTCGCCTACCATCAGCCTAACAGACGTTACCAGGTTTCGCAACCGGTTTCTTGTCTGTCAGCCGCACTCTCGGCGACTCCCTCAGAGTATCAGAACCACGCTCCCATCGCAACAAGTTTTTCACACTTTTCTCGGGAAGCGCTTCTGCCTCGCACTACACCAGATGCACCGGCGCCCTGGCGGGTTGCGACTTTCGAAATGCGCCATGATGCTAGAGATGCTATAGTTGGGGCATCATGAGCATCAGAACCACCGTTACGCTCGATGAGGATGTGCTCGAAAGAGTGAAAGCGGAGAGCCGAACGCGCGGCACCTCTTTCAAGGCAACCATAAACGATCTGTTGAGGACTGCACTTCTGAAGCCTGCTCCGGCATTCGTCAGAGATTTTCCGGCAAGTGCGACGCACATGGGGGTTCATCCTTTCCTGGATTACGACGACGTTGAAGGCCTGATTGAGTATGGCGAAGGGCCATTGCATCGATGAGGACAAAGAGTTAGAGGAGACGCCGATGACGCTTCTCGATGCAAACGTGCTGCTTTACAATCACAATGAAGATAGCGCTCAACACCAGGCCGTGGCCGCGTGGCTCGGTGAGCAAAGGAGAACGGGCGAGACCATTGGACTGTCGTGGATCACTCTCTGGGCGTTTCTACGCATCTCCACCAATCCCAAATTATGGCCCACGGCGAAATCCGTTGATGGCGCCTGGCGTATCGTTCAAGAATGGCTGCGTCATCCCGCGGTGGTGATGGTCGAGCCCGGGTCAAGGCACGCCGAAATCTTGGAGAGCCTCATGCGAGAGGAACGGGTGACCGGCCCGAAGGTTACCGATGCGGCGTTAGCGGCCTTGGCGATTGAGTATGGCGCTGTCCTCGCGTCGAGCGATCGCGATTTTCGCCGCTTTCCTAGTTTGAAGTGGGTAAATCCGGCGGCCTGACGAGCCGCGTCACAAACACCCCGCCTGTGTCGTCTGGTTGGTGCAATGGCAAAAGAACAAATAACCGTCATCGGAGGCGGCTTGGCGGGACTGGTCGCCGCCCTGTCCCTGGCCAAAGCCGGATCGCTGGCCAAAACCGGCCGCCGGGTCACTCTCCTCGAACAGACTCGGCACTTGGGCGGCCGCGCCGCCACCACGCACCAAAGCGGATTCTCTTTGAACCTCGGCCCGCACGCAATCTATGCTTGTGGCGCACTCTGCCGGACGCTGCGGGAATGGCAGATACCGTTCACCGGGAAACCGCCAGCCGTCAGCAGCGGGTTCCTGGTCGAGGGTACGCGAACCCATCGCTTTCCCTATGACACGGCGGGTCTCCTGCTCACCAGCGCCCTCAGTCCCGGCGAAAAAATGCAGGCGGCGCGGCTGCTCCAGAGTATTCCGAAAGAGCAGGGCGGAAGCCGCTCCGTCCATCAATGGCTGGACGACGCCAGGGCCACCGGCCGCGCGCGCCGGCTGATTGAATCCGTGGTCGCGCTCACTACTTACACGCGCGACATGGCGGGGCTTAGCGCCGCCGCGGCTTTGCGGCAATTGCGCCTCGCGCTCGGCACGGGCGTGCTGTACGTCGATGGCGGCTGGGAAACGTTGGTCAACGGATTGGCCGCGGCCGCCCAAGCCGCTGGGGTGGTCATTGAAACCGGCGTGCCCGTGGAGCGTCTTCCGTCCGGCCCGGCGGTTCTCGCCGTGCCGCCGCAAACGGTCGAACAACTCACCGGAACAAAACTGGCTCGCTATGTTCCGGTGAAGCTCGCGACGCTCGATCTGGGACTTTCGCAACTTCCTCCCAAGTCAGCGACGTTTGGGCTGGGTCTCGATCGCCCGTTCTATTTTTCGGTTCACTCGGCCGTCGCCGCTCTGGCGCCGCCGGACGCCGCCATGGTTCACGTGGGAAAATATCTGGCGGCCGGCGAAGAAGGCTCCCGCGAGGAACTCGAACAATTTGCCGATGTGTTGATGCCGGGTTGGCGCGAGCGGGTGGTGGTCGCGCGCTTTCTCCCCAACCTGGTCGTGACTCACGCCATCTCGACTGTAGAGCCGCGTCCGGAAGTCCACTCTCTGGGCCTGCCTGGCATCGCTATCGCCGGCGATTGGGTGGGAAACAATGCGATGCTGGCGGATGCGGCTGCGCAAAGCGCGTTGGATGCGGCTGCCTGGTTAACAAATGGATCGCGTCAGTGAATTCAATGAACACCGGCCGGCGCTCTTCGGCCTGGCGTACCGGATGCTCGGCGTTCGCGCCGACGCGGAAGACATCGTGCAGGAAGCGTATCTGCGTTGGGAAGCCGCGGCGCTGGATACTGTCCGGTCGCCGCGAACCTATTTGATGACGGTCGCGGCGCGTTTGTCGCTCGATGCGCTAAGAGCCGCGCAACGCCAGAGAGAAACGTATTTCGGCGAGTGGCTGCCGGAGCCGTTGGTTACGGAAACGCCCGATCGCAATTTAGAGAAGGCAGAGTCGCTCTCCATCGCCTTCATGCACTTACTCGAGGCGCTCTCGCCCGCGGAGCGCGTGGCGTTTCTGATGCGCGAGATTTTCGAGGAGAGTTATGAAGAAGTCGCGCGGGCGCTCGAAACCACCGAGGCCAACAGCCGCCAGTTGGTGGCACGCGCGCGGAAACACTTGCAGCAGCGCCGCCCGCGCTTTGTGGTCGACCGCGCCCGGCATGAGGCCGTGCTGTACCGGTTTCTCACCGCGTGCAGCAGCGGCGATACCGGCGCGCTGTTCTCCATGATCAAAGAGGACGCGATCGTCCATGGCGATGGCGGAGGCAAGGCGCCGGCTGTGGTAAATCCCATCTACGGCGCGGATCGGATTGTTCGTTTGATGCTTGGTCTGGTGCGCAAACAGCCTCCGGGCTTGCAGGGCGGCTACATCACCGCTATTAATGGCCAGCCAGGCTTCGTCTTTACCATCGGGGAACAGGTGGCTTCCGTCCTGACGCTCGACCTGGATGAGGACGACCGCATCCAGGCAATTTATTTTGTCGCCAATCCCGACAAATTGCGGCTGACGGCGTGGTGAGCCCAGGCGGTGCGCACGCTCCCCATCTGGCCGCAGCTGTTGCCTATGAAATCGCACCTCGCCTTGAGGTAGACATCAAGGCCTGGCGAACAGCGATTCTAATCGAACCGAAGAATCCCCTCATTGAGAAGGCGTGAAAAAATTGACTTTCGATCCGTTTTGCACAGGGCAAGCAATACAGAACATTATGTGGCAAAAATGCTTTGATCGATTTTTTCACGGCTTCTGACGTTCGGGGCTTAGACGGAACAGTCCG
>DATFZA010000639.1:0-3819 GCA_035314765.1 Bryobacteraceae bacterium | reverse complement strand
GCTCGATCCCGTTTTCGAGCGTGCGGCGGGTTGACGCCCTTCTTTCTTTGGTTCGCATCGCTCGCTCTCGCTTGCCACGCACAAACCCCTACCTTCGCTCACGACATCGCGCCCATCCTCTATCAATACTGTGCGCCCTGCCATCATCCCGGAGAAGCTGGTCCATTTCCCCTGCTCACCTACGAGGACGCCAAAAAGCGCGCGGCACAGATTGCGGCCGTCACCAGCAAGCGCTTCATGCCGCCCTGGCTGCCGCAAGCGGGCTACGGCGATTTTGCGGGCGCAGCCATATTGACCGCCGAGCAGATCCAAACCATTTCCGAATGGGTACGCGCCGGCGCGCCGGAGGGATCCGGGACACCGGCCCCGCCGCAATTCACGCCAGGCTGGCAATCGGGGCCGCCAGATCTGGTGCTAGAGGCGCAGAATTCCTTTTCCCTTCCCGCGGCCGGCCCAGACCAATATTGGAACTTTGTTTTTCGGCCTGAATTGAAGACGACGCGTTATGTCCGCGCCATTGAGATCCGGCCCGGTGAGCGTCGTTTAGTGCATCACGCCAATTTGCTGGTCGACCGCAACGGATTGCAAGATCCCCAAGGTTTCGCCGGCATGGACCTGACCGTGATGCGCAGCCCATTTGACCCGGTTGGCCAGTTCTTGTTTTGGAAACCAGGCGCGGCGGCCCACACCGAACCAGACGGGTTTTCCTGGCGTCTCGACCCCGGCAATGAGTTGCTTCTCAATACGCACTTGCAGCCCTCCGGTAAGCGGGAACAAGTGCGGCCCACGATTGGCTTGTACTTCACGGACCATCCGCCCACGCGTTTTCCCATGCTCTTGCAGATGGAGAATGACGCAGCGTTGGACATTCCCGCCGGCGTGCGCGATTTTCCAGTAAAAGACGATTTCCGTCTGCCGCTGGATGTCGATATTTTGGCCGTCTATCCGCACGCCCACTATCTCGGCAAATTGCTGGAAGCCTACGCCACGCTGCCTTCCGGCGAAAAGAAATGGCTGATTCGCATTCCGGACTGGAATCAAAATTGGCAAGCTGTTTACTACTATCGTCAGCCGGTCTTTCTCCCCAAGGGGTCGGTGATTTCGCTGCGGTATCACTACGACAACTCGACTGCCAATGTGCGGAATCCCAATCGTCCGCCGCGCCGGGTGCTGGCGGGCAACCAATCGACCGACGAAATGGCTCATTTGTGGTTGCAAGTGTTGCCGCGAGGCCGGGGCGACCAGCGCCGGGAGTTGGAAGAAGCGATTCTGCGGCACCGGCTGGACCACGACCCGCATAATTTTGAAACGCAATATAACCTGGGCGTCGTATTGCTGTCGCGGTTGAAAGTCTCTGAAGGCGTACAGATGCTGCGCCAAGCCGTGACTCAGGATCCCAAGCGGCCCGAGGCGCACACCGCGCTTGGAGTAGCGCTTGCGCACCTGGGTCTCACGCCGGAAGCGCTGCAGCAGTTTCAATTGGCGCTGCGGCTGAGACCGGACTATGCCAGCGCCCGCTTCAACCTGGCGGAGGTGTTGCTCAAGGCCAACCGCCTGCCTGAGGCGATCGAGAATTTTCGTTTGGTGACAACGGCGTATCCTGACGACGACACGGCCCGCTATGGATTGCAGAAAGCGCTCGAAGCGCAGGCCCGGCAACTGACCGCGAAGGATGAGTGGAGCGCGGCCGCCGACGTATACCGGGAACTGGTGCAACTTGCGCCTCGCGACGCCGACTTACGCAACGATTTTGGAGAGGCGCTGCTGCAGCTCGGTCGGGGCGCCGAAGCGCTGGAGCAGTTTGACAAAGCGCTCGAGATCGATCCAAAGAATGAAGCCGCGCTAAGAAACCGCGCCGCGGCTCGTTAGCAGGTAGGGCGATCCCCTGGATCGCCTGCACAGGCTAAAGCCTGTGCCACGAGATGCTGCTGACTGCCGGAATCAGGTAGCACCTCCGTGAACATGGTTCAGAAATGTACAAACTCCGCCTTGCTAAACTTCAAAAGTGCCCCTGCCGAAGGACTTGGATATTGCGATCGATTCCGCGTGGGTCAAAGCACGCGATATTCCAGGCTACATCGGCGATCGCGAGTTTCGCGCCCTGGCAATGCTCTTTGCCGGCGCTCCGGGAACCGGCGCGACAGTCGAAATCGGCAGTTTCAAAGGTAAGTCCACCGTCGGATTGGCATCGTTAGCCGCGCACTACGGATTGGGCCCCATCGTCAGCATCGACCCGCACAATGCCCCTTGCGTCACCGATCCGATTCTAGGCGATCAGCAATCCTCGTTCGACGATTTCCAAACGGCTTTGCGCACCGCAGGCGTGGAGCAACAAGTGGAAGTTCACCGTGCGACCTCCCAGGAGGTCTCCGCGCTGTGGACCCGCCCGATCCGCTTTCTCTGGATTGACGGCGATCATACGTATGCCGGCGCGAAGCTGGACTTTGAGCTGTTCACGCCGTATCTCGCCGACGGCGCCATCGTCGCTCTGCACGACACGCTTCATGAGTTCGAAGGCCCGATTCGAGTCTTCGTCGAACAGATGTTGCGCTCGGACCAATTCGGACCAGCCGGCCTTCTGCATACCATTGGCTGGGCACAGTACTGTCCTCGCGATGGCGTCAAATTTCGCAAACAGCGTGAACGCCTGGCGCGCCGCGCAGCCACACTGATTCCCTTGGTCGCCGGCGGACGCAGCGTGACGGGCTTCGCGAAAATGCGTTGGAAGCTGCACTGCGCGTTCATCCCGCACTCGGTCCTGCCACCGGCTGACTGGGAGCGAACTTTAGCCGCCGAAGCAGGGGCGACTCAGCGGCAATCTCAGCTATAAGCGCGTTATAGCCAATCGCCACTACGACCAAAAACATCGTCAAATCCTCACTGTCGCCGAGGTTCACGTCGGTTGTGCCCTCGACGAGAAGTGCGATCACCACCGCGATACCGCCATGCAAGAGGAACCTGCGGTCATCCCTTCCCGGCGGCAAGATGCGCACTCCTCGCAGAAAATCCCACAGAATTTTTCCGAGTAACCAAAGCAGAACCAGAAGGACGGGAACTCCTCGTTCGGCCGCATATTCGAGGTAGAGGTTGTGCAGATGCATGGTTGAGCCGGCCGGCAGCGGCCGTGGGACATCCGGCGGCACATAGTCCATAAACAACTTGCGCGGCATCTCCGGGCCCAATCCGAACCATGGATGATCCTCCACCATCCGCACGCCGGTCCGCAGCAGAATGGTCCGGAATTGATTTGAATCCTCGGCGCCAGGCTTCACAATGGAAATCGCGCGTTGACGGATATTAGACGGCGCCAATAGCAATCCACAAACTGCAAGCACTGGGATCGCAATGGTCACCCAGGGCCGCCAGCACCACACCAGGTAGGCGACTCCGATGAGGGTGGCGATCCATACCGCGCGTGTCTCCGCCAGCAAAATTCCCAGCCCCATCGCGATGGCCAGCGCACACCACAGCCAAGTCTTGTGAAGCGCGGCCGGCGAAAACAACAAAAAAGACCCGAGCATCAGGAGTATGAGCATCTCTTCCACCGAAAAGGTGTACCAGTGGCTCATAAAACCGGTAATGCGCTGGGCTACATATCCCTCATAAAGATCGCCATGAGCCTCCTGAATTCGATACGCTTTAATCCCGAACTGAATTACACCTAACAGGGCGCTGACAGCTCCGCAGCCCGCCCAAGTCAAGATCAGCCAGCGGCCGATTTTGGTTCCGCGGAGAAATGTGTAGGCCACCACTAGCTGGCTGAAGACGAAGAACTTCTTGATTTGCGGAAAAGCCGCCATCGGATCGTCGGAAAGCGCC
>DATFZA010000638.1:0-10392 GCA_035314765.1 Bryobacteraceae bacterium | reverse complement strand
AAGCGCAGATCGCAGTACATGGCCAGAATAAATCCCAGGCCGACCGCCGGCCCGTTGATCGCCCCGATCACCGGTTTCTGGATGGACGGGAAATATGAATATTTTCTCTGGAAATCCGGCCGCACACCGGTTTTCGCCGCTCCGTTGCCCTGGCTCCGCAAAACCTGCTGTGCCTGGCCTCCGACGCCATGCTCGACGATGTTTCCGAGCAGCGCCATGTCGGCTCCCGCGCAGAAGCCGCGTCCGGCGCCGGTGAGAACGATCACGCGAACCTCGCCGTCCTGCTCGGCTTGGTGCAGCGAAGCGCGTACTTCCTCATCCATCACCGCCGTCCAGGCATTCAGCTTGTCGGGCCGGTTGAGGGTGATCGTGGCAACGCGATCTTTCACCGCGTAGAGAGTTTCTTGGTTGGCCATGGCAGATGAATTATATCAACCCTGTCGCATGACGGATGAGATTGCGAACCCGCCCGTCGAAGTGCTTGAAGCGCTCGTCTTGCGTTTGCCCGCAATGAAAACGGAAGAAGATTTGCTGCAGCACCACGGCCAGTTTGAAGATTGCGAACACTTCGTAATAGTCGATGTTGGCAACGTCGCGGCCGCTTAGCTTGGCGTAGTAGTCGATAATTTCCGCCCGGGAGAGCCAGCCAGGTTTGCCAGTGATGGTGGGCTTGCTGCCGCCGGGATCGGCTGGCTGCCCCCAGTAACAAAGGAACAGGCCGAGATCGACCAGCGGATCGCCGACCGTTGCCATTTCCCAATCGAGCACCGCTTCCACGCGCCCGCAATCGGCCGAGTCCAGCATCACGTTGTCCAGTTTGAAGTCGTTGTGCACCAACGTTGGCGCAGGCGAGGCCGGCATGTTCTTTGTGAGCCACTGGATCAGCCGGTCCATTTCAGGAATTTCCTCGGTCTTGGCGCGCAGCCAGCGGCCGAACCAGCCGTGCACCTGGCGTTCCAGAAAGCCGGCCGGCTTGCCCAGCGCGACCAATCCATGCTTCTCAATGTCCACCGCATGCAGCTCCACCAGGCAGTTCATCATCCCGCGGCTGATCCGTTGCGGGTGATCGGAAATGGCGGCGATGGCAGCCGGAATGTGATCCCGTATGACGACGCCATGACGGCGTTCCATCACAAGAAAGACGGCGCCGAGAATAGAGGGGTCAGGGCACAGATGAAACACCTCGGGCGCCGCCGCGAAATGCGGGTGAACCGCCTTCAGAACCGCATATTCGCGCCCCATATCGTGGGCTTTCGGCGCGACCGGCCCCAATGGACCCCGTCGCAGGACATACTCGCGCTGGGGCGTTTTCAGCAGATAAGTAAGATTCGAGTGGCCGCCTGGAAACTGCTCCAGGACGAGGTGCTCGCCTTCTTCGATTTTGTCGTGCAGGTACCTGGTGAGCTTTTGGGTGTCTACTTCTTCGCCAGGACGGATGGGCTGCGTTTCCGCGCTTTCAGGTTTAGAGGTCACGGCTTCTATCAGGCTCGCTCGAAAGCTCGCTCGAAAGCTCTATGATACTCTCCGGAAGCAGGGCGGTCTCCCTGAACCGCGGCCGGCGCTCTCGGCTAGCCCTTCCGGACGGCGCCGATATCGTCCCACACCAGCCAATGCTGGTTGAACCGTTTGTAGAGGGCTCTTCGGATCGATCCCGACCCAAATCTTTCGGCGGTCATGAAATCCGATCCCACGGCACCGGTAGTCCTTGGAGCACCTATATCGACTGGAGTTCGCCTTCTGTCTTGTGGTGCTGAGAAAGCAGCGCTCGGAAAAATGGCCGGCAATGTATCCGGCCATACGGCCCTCCGCGAACCCTGCAAAGAGCACCCGCGGTTCCAAGGCCTGCCGCGGGTGATGGATGCGTCGCACATACCCGTCCCAGCGAATCACCAGGCGTTGGATGTCATCGAGGTCTGCAGTTCCCAGCCCGCAGGCGCGCATGGTGTCGCTATTAACTGTTGCGATGGCGGCGACTTCTTCAACCGCGATTAGTCTTGGTACCCCAGCGGACTCAGCAGTTGCCCGCCCAAACCCGCCGCCATTGGTGCATCCGTGCCGTATTTCCCGGGCCATTCCTTCCTGGGCAGATAGAACGTCCCGAAACATCGATCCACCCAGGGCAACATAGGCGCGAAATTCTTATTGATGGTCTCGGGTCCGTCGTTCGTATGGTGCCAATGGTGGAAGGCCGGCGACGAGATCAGCCATTCCAGCTTGCCAAAGCGCCACTTCACGTTGGCGTGAATAAAGAAGCCCCATACAGTTCCGGCAAGCGTGATGAGAACGGGCACCAAGTCCAGCGTGCCGGCCATGGGCTGAGCCAGACCCAGAAGGTACATCGGAAGAAACGCGCACATTCGGGTAAATGCCAGGTCCACCGGATGCGCCCGCGTATTTACCAGCCAGTCGATCTCCTCCGCGCTGTGGTGAATGGCATGAAAGCGCCACAGCATGGGAACCTGGTGCATCCAGCGGTGTCCCCAATACGAACCAACCTCACCCACGATCATCGCGGCCGCAAAGCGGGCCCACACCGGCATGGCGCCCATCCTGGCGTACATCCCGCTCGGCGCGAAGGAATGCAGCGCCCAAGCGGCAACACTCATGGGCGCCAAAAGGAGCAGATTGGGTACCAGGCCGCTGAGAAAGTAGTAAACCAAGTCGGTGGCAAAGGCCTTGCGAAATATCCTTTGGCGATGGAGCGCAAAAAACCGCTCGAGCGGCACAAAAATTGCCATCAGCAGCGCCAGCCAGACACACAACCGGACGATATCGATGGCGAAGGGCAGGTGCTGAATCGAACGCATTACTGTTTCATGAAGAGATCGTCAGAAAGGCGAAGTTGGAACAGGGCGGCGCATCTTCTTCCATAGCTTGCGGCCCATAGGCAAGGTGATCAGAGCGATGCCGATCATCGCCAGCGTCCCTGGTTCCGGGACCGCCGTGATGGACACTCCATCCAGCAGCACGAACGGAGGCTGGCCATTGGGCGTCCCTTTGGCGACGAATTGCAGCACCTGCGTTGCCCCCGCGGTGAATGTCAGCGATTGAAAATTCCAGCCCACATCGCCGTGACTGGGCGTGTTCATCAGAGTGGAGAGCTGGGAGGCGCTGCCGCCAAGGCTAACCTGCCATTGCTCCGTGGTGGCGCCGGTAAAACCGCTTTGCTGCGCGGCTGCCTGCCAGAAGGATATCGCGTATCGCTGTCCAGCGATCAGTTTGTTAGACCCGGTGAAGGTTTGGGTCAGAGGAGTGGCGTAGGTCGAAACACCGTCCACCGCCACGTAGTTTCCGCCATCCGGACTCGATCCGGGAAACACCCAAAAGCTTTGGCCTCCGCCATCCGCCTGGGTTCCGCAGATGTTTGTGGTCGCTCCGGCGAATACCAGGCAATCCAGCTCCGCGTTGCCTGATGGCGTGGCTGTCCAATCCGGCAAAGTAGTATCGAGGTTGATGGAGAAACTGGCCGTAGCAGTCCCAACCATCGAAAACGATCCATTGAGCACCGAAGTCGCTTGCATGGGAACGGTGATCGTTACAAGGGCCAACAACCCTTTGCTCAAGCTCTTAATTAACATGGTTAGACTTAAATTCAGTTAGTGAAAATACCTGAGGTCCAGCGCTCTGGGCGGCCAGCTTGCCTCAGAATTTTTCCTTTGATCTGAGTATGCTGGAAGGATCGCCAGGAGGGAATTGGGGCCTACCCTAAAGACACTACTAAGGCGCCCGAGTACAGCCGGTCCCGTAGAACTAGAACACCCCGCAAGCAGGGAGATGATGGGGAAACTGTTGGGGGATTACTTAAGTAGGAGGGAGAAAAACCAGGGAAGAGACGTTCCCCGGTTTCCAGCTTATTCCTGCCGCAAGGCCTGCATGGGGTCCACTCGCAAGGCTCTTCGCGCCGGACCCAGCACCGCCGCGATGCCTATCAAGCCCATAGTCAACACCGTGCCGCCAATCACCAGCGGGTCGCGCGATGTGGCATGGTACACCACAGCCGCCAGTACCTGCGTTCCCGCAGCTCCGAGAATCAAGCCAACCGCGCAGCCAAATCCAACCAGCATGCCGGTACGTCCCAGCACCAGCTTCAAAACCGCCGAGGGCCGTGCGCCAATCGCCATCCGGATTCCGATCTCCCGCACGCGCCGTGAGACTGCATATGCGGACAAGCCATAAATTCCAGTGATCGCCAGCATGATGGCCAGCAGTCCGAAAGCGCCCAAGGCGATCACCGCAGCGTCTACCGGCAGATACGCAAAACCCAGCATTTGCGTGACACTGCCAACTCCATATGCCGGCAAATGTGGGTCCAATCCCGCCAGCGCACGGCGCAACTCTCCGGCGACATCCGATTCCGGCCGCGAGGACCGCGCCAGCAATACCGCGGTCCCGTTGTAGTGCTGAAGCATCGATTGAAAGATGACGACCTTCGGATCCTCGGTCAAGGTCTCGTATTTTCCATCCTCCGAAATGCCAACCACTTCCACCAATCGCTCCTTGGCTCCGAAGCCCCCCCGTATGTGCCGGCCTACCCAGTTACCGCTGCCGCCCAGCAGTCGCCGCGCTCCGGACTCATTGAGGATGATGACGTCCGGCGCGTCCTTATTGTCCTGGTAGGTGAATTCGCGTCCGGCCACCAGCCGCGTTCGCATGGTACGAAAGTAACCCGGAGAAACGAAATAATAGCCCGCGGAGATCGCATTCTTATGGCGAAAGTCGGTAGTGTTGTCCGGGTAAATGCTAGTCGACGATTGGTCAATACTCAACGGTACGGAGTTCGCGTATGCCGCTGATTCAATCCCAGGCAGTGCGCTCACGGCTGCTTTCAGTTGCTCGTGGAACCGGCGACCCTTGGTCTGGTCATAACCGGCGAGTCCCAAATCGTATCCAAGGATGGCGACCGATTGCGGCTGAAAACCCAGCGGCATCTGCAGCGACCGCAGCATTCCTCGCAGCGACACTAAGCTAGCGGTCACCAGCAGGCAGCAAAGCGACACTTGCGCGGCCAGCAAGAGATCGCGCAGTGCCCAGCGCCGCGAACTTGAATTCGCCATGGCCCCTCTCAGGCCCTGATTGGGATCCGTCTTCCAGACCACGCGGGCAGGAATGATTCCAAACATCAAGCCGGTTACGAGCGCGATACCGAAAGCAAATCCAAAAACACGCCAATCCACGGGAATTTGAAACGCGGCCGGAAAATCCAGCGGCGCTTTCCAGAGATTGATGAAGTGGAGGACGCCCGCCGCTAGCGCAAACCCAGCCGCGCCTCCGAGAACCGAAAGCAGGGCCGACTCTGCCAAGAGTTGACGCAGCAAGCGTCCTCGTCCGGCGCCGATCGACAAGCGCACCGCGAATTCCCGCTGCCGGTCCGCGACCCGGGCAGACACCATGCTGGCGAGATTGGCGCACGCGGCGAGAAGCACCAGCGCGGCCAATAGCATTACGCCGCCCGCGAATGCCTGCAGCGGATCGCGTCCCATCGACCCGAGAAACCCAGCTCGCGATACCGTCAACTGTATCCCTTCATTTCCGGAATATTGGCGGACCAGGCTTGCCGCGATCAATCTGAGATTGGCGTCGGCCTGCTCGGTCGTGACGCCATGTTTGAGCCGTCCCGCGATCCACGCGTCATATTCGTTGCGTTCGTTGATCCAGGATCGCCCTTCGATTTGCGGCTGCATCATCATCGGCAACCAAATCTCGGGCCAATAGAAGGCTTCCGATCCGTGAAAACCCCGCGGCGCAACTCCCAACACCGTATATACGCCCGAATTGATGCGAATGGTCTTTCCGGCGACCGCTGGGTCTCCGCCGAACCGTTTGCGCCAGCAGTCGTAACTGAGGACGGCATAGGGACTGGCATTTTCGTGCACATCTTCGGCCGGGCCAAAGAAACGTCCGAGAACTGGATGCACTTGTAGCGTTTCAAAGTAATTGCCGGTCACCAGATAGCCCCATAACCGCTGGGCGTTTTCGCCGTTCTCGAGCGACATGGGCGCGACGCGATAAGCAAACAATCCATCGAAGATCTGATTGCGATCCCGGATTTCGCGATAGTTGGGGAACGAGTTGGATGGGTTGTTGTTCCGGTTGACAGAATAGATGCGCTCCGGTTCGGGAATCGGAAAAGGCCGTAACAGCAGCGCGTTGATGGCGCTGAATACCACGGCGTTGGCTCCCACGCCCAGCGCCACAGAAATGATGGCGATGGCCGCAAATCCCCGGCTGTGCGAGAGCACGCGCAAGCCATACTTTAAGTCCTGCAGCAGTTCCACGGGCCAACGCAGGCCATGCGCCTCGCGGCAGTTTTCCTTAGCGGATTCCGGCGAGCCAAATTCGATCCGGGCGCGCCGCTCCGCTTGCTCTTCGGGTACTCCCGAAGCGATCAGATGTTCGGCGCGCTGCCGGATGTGTTCCCGCATTTCATCCTGTAAATCCTGCTCCCACTGCTTGCGCCTCATCAGCGCATTCCAAAGCGTCCGAAACATTTTCATGCCTCCTCTGGTTCAGCCGCCAATGCGGTGGACATCGCCAGCGCCAGGCGATTCCAGCCGGAGGTCTGTTCGCGCAAGCGCTTCTTTCCAGCGCTGGTGATCGAGTAATACTTCGCCCGCCGGTTATTCTCGGACGTGCCCCACTCGGTGGCCAACAAATTCTGGCGCTCCAGACGAAACAGAGCCGGATATAGCGCCCCTTGCTCGATGCCAAGCGCTCCGCCCGAGATCTGCTCGATGCGCAGCAGGATACCGTATCCATGCAGCGGTCCGAGCGAGGCAGCCTTGAGAATCAGCAAATCCAGGGTGCCCGGCAGAATCGCGGTTTTGTCCATGGGAGACTCTCCTAAGGTCCTTAGGGATATCATAAGCGGCTTCTCCTAAGCTGTCAAGGAGAGCGTTCACATGTAGAATAATCCCCATGCAAACCGACAGCATGCAGCGGCGCACCTTTTTGGCTCTGGCTACCTCGCTAGTCCCGGCCGCCGCTCAGACCTCGCGCGACTGGAGCAATACCCAACCCGTCCGCTACCCCGACCCCGACGTCGTTGCGCTGGACAAAAGCTTCGCCCGGTACAAGCTTTTCAACGCCGCCATCTACCGGCACTACGTAGGTACAAAGTGGGCCGAAGGCCCCGCTTGGTGCGGCGAAGGTCGCTATCTGGTATGGAGCGATCTGCCCAGCAACCGGCAAATGCGGTTCATTGAAGAGGACGATCGGGTCAGCACCTTCCGCAGTCCGTCCGGTTATAGCAACGGCAACACCTTCGATTTCGAAGGCCGGCAGCTTTCCTGCGAACACGGCGGCCGGCGCGTGGTCCGTTACGAGCACGACGGCAGCGTCGCCGTGATTGCCGACAAGTACAACGGCAAGCTATTAAACTCGCCCAACGATATCGTGGTTCATCCGGACGGCGGCATCTGGTTCACCGATCCGCCGTACGGCATTCTCGGCAACTACGAAGGCGCGCAAGCCAAGCAGGAGATCAAGGAAGCGGTTTACCGGGTCGACCCGAAAACGGCCAAGCTCGAGTTGGTGACCGACGAGTTCGACAAGCCCAACGGCATTTGTTTTTCGCCCGACTACACCAAGCTGTACGTCTGCGATACGGGATCGCCCAGAGACATTCAATTATTCGACGTGGTCGATAACAAGCTCAAGAACAAGCGCCAGTTTACGAACATGGTGGTTGCGGGGCGGGGAAGCGGACTCGCCGACGGAATTCGCGCCGACATTGATGGCAACATCTGGGCCGGCGCCAACGGCGGCCCAGGCTACGACGGCGTCCACATCATCTCGCCGCAAGGGCAGAATATCGGGATGATTGTGCTGCCCGAAATCTGCGCCAATCTATGCTTCGGCGGCGCCAGGCGAAACCGGCTGTTCATGGCGGCCAGCCAATCGCTCTACTCACTCTACGTGGGAACGCGCGGCGCGCACATAAGTTAGTCAGTCGTTCTGCGCCGCTTGCTGGAGCGATTCTCCCGTAGCGCGCGGTCGAGCAGAGTCTTGATTACCGCCTGCCGGCTGATGTTGAGCCGAGCCGCCTGCTCGTCCAGTTGCCGCAACATGCCGAGGGTCAGATCGACATTGACCCGATGGATGGGTTTGACCACAGTGAACTTATTGCTGAAGTAAGCGGATACATCTTCCCCGCGCGTCGCCCTTTCGGCGATCTCGTCAGCGGACAGTGTGGTTTTATGTGTTTTCGGCATAGACTCAGTCGCTTTCCAAGCTGTGAGGAGAGACCGTCGCCATCTGTCGTCATGGTAGCGGTTTGCCGATCGGCGTCATGACGAACCGAGCATTTCTACTCCGCCACGCTCACCCTAACGAAGCCGTCCTCCTCCCGAATCTCAAACCGTACCGGCAGAAACTCTGAAATTACCTCCATATTCGTGTGCGCGTGCAAGTTGATTTTCGCCGCAGTGAACGATCCCGATCCCGCCAGAGCCAGCGGGAGCAGCAACTGATCGGTCAGATGCTCGCCCGCCGCGGCGCGAGAAACCAGATACTGGCGAGCCTCGCGCGCCGCGATCGACGCGACCTTCTCGGCGCTCAAGGCTACCTGCCCGAACGCCGAGAAAATCTCCGTGACCTCGCTGGAACCGATTTCAATCATGACAATGTTTCCCGGTCCCGCAGAATTCCGGCTCTCCTCAACCGAGAAAGTCTCTGGCCCCCAGTTCAGCATTTTTCCCACCGTTTCGACTTCCCTCTGGGCGATGTGGCGCGGCAGATTCGCGACGATTCCAATCGCCCGGCGCGAGATAATTTCGCCACGCTCGGCGATATCGAGGGCTTTCAGAGCCTTCACCGGATGGATCTCGGCGCAGAATCGGCCGCCTCCCGCCGGGTAAAACCCATAACGCTCGAACTCCAACAAGACCCTTGGCCCCATTCGCTCCAACAAGGGTAGAAACGTCCGCGCGAGAAAATCGAACGGCGGCGCCGCCGTATTGTGCGTGCCTCCTTCAATAACGATGCGGCTCGGCCCGGGTTGCGTCATACGTGGCGCGAGCATGAGCGCTGGCAGAACGGTCTGAAACACTAGCGTTCCGCTGCCGGCCGTGCCCACGCTGAACCGATATTCGCCGGCGTGGATCGGGCCTGGAGAAAAGGTCAGCTCGGTCGAGCCGAGAGTCGCGCCCTGCACTTCCGCGCCGCCCACTTCGGCAGCCGCCAGAACCGCCGTCAGGTGTTGGCGCAACAAGCCCGGCCGTTCGCGTCCAGCACGAATTTTCTGAATCCGAAATGCTTTCCCGGTTGCCAGCGAAAGGCTCAGCGAGGTACGCAGGATTTGCCCGCCGCCCTCGCCGAACGATCCATCAATCCGAATCATGACCTTCTCCTCCCTCCTGGCCCGACCCCCAGGAAGCAGGATCATGAGCCGAATGACTTACCCTTTCACACAGACCACTTGCCGAAGCGTGTGGACAATCTCCACCAGATCGGCCTGCGCCGCCATCACCGCGTCGATCGGCTTATAAGCCGCCGGCGTCTCGTCGATCACATCTTCATCTTTCCGGCACTCCACGCCTTCCGTCATCCGCATATGATCTTCTACTGTAAACCGGCGCTTGGCCTCGTTGCGCGACATCGCCCGCCCCGCGCCGTGGCTGCAACTGGAAAAGCTTTCCGGGTTGCCTTTACCGCGCACGATGAACGAACGGGCTCCCATACTGCCGGGAATGATTCCCATATCGCCTTCGCGCGCCCGCACCGCTCCCTTGCGGGTAATCAGGACGTTCTCTCCGAAATGCGATTCGCGCGCCACATAGTTGTGGTGACAGTTGATCGCCTTCAGTTCCGCGTTGAACGGCGGAACTTCGCCCGAATTGCGCACCGCGCCGACGATCTGTTCCATCATTAGGTCGCGGTTCCGCCGCGCGTAATCCTGAGCCCACTCGACCGCTTCGACATAGTCATCGAAGTGCTCCGTGTGCTCCGGGAAATAGGCCAGGTCAACATCCGGCAGATTCACAAAGAACTTCTTCATGTCCTTGCGAGCGACGTCGATGAAGTAGCTCCCCATGCGATTGCCGACTCCGCGCGATCCGCTGTGAAGCATGAACCAGACGGTCTCCGATTCGTCCAGGCAGACCTCGATGAAATGATTGCCGGTTCCGAGCGTGCCGAGGTGGTTTGCATGGTTCCCTCGATCGAGCTTGGGATGCTTCGCCAAAATCGCGTCGTAGCGGGCTTTCAACTCGCCCAGCCAGACTTCCTGGTTGTGCTGCGGAATGTCATGCCATGCGCCGCGGTCACCCGCTCCGCCGTGATTCGTCCGGCCATGCGGCACCGCTGTTTCGATAGCTGTGCGAATCCCCTTCAAGTTGTCCGGGAGATCGCGCGCATTTAGACTGGTTTGCACCGCCATCATGCCGCAACCGATGT
>DATFZA010000637.1:0-3106 GCA_035314765.1 Bryobacteraceae bacterium | reverse complement strand
CCCAGGTAAATCAGCATGAGCGGCTTACCCTGGTAGATCACGTCGAGGTTGGGATACTTGCGAATGCGCGCGCCAAAGTAATCGATTTCCTTTTCGAAGGCGGTCTTGCCGTCAAGATCCTTAAACAAGACATTCCGGTCGATTCCACCGAGCAGCGGGATCAGCTTCGGCGTGGTTCCAAGCCCGGACCATGCGGGATAAAGATTGCCGGTGTTGTTGCGGATGTTTTGGTTATTGACGCGGAATGAAGACGTGCAGGTCGGAATGTATTTCTTGATGAACCATTCGCTGTTGAAAATGCAACTGACGTTGTTGGTTAGATCGATGGTAACGGCGTCGATGCCCATGTACTCCATCCAGGCAACGTGCTGGGCGATGACGGCAGGATCGGCGCTGTCGTAACCGCCGCCGACGGGCTGCATGTCGGCAGACTGCAGGACGGGCATCGCCGAGCTGCCTTGGAAGGTCACCGCATTCGGCCCGAACCACGCTTCGTATTCCAGGACGACGACGTGGCTGTTGGCATCGACCACGAGCGGGCCGGCCGGCGATGAAGAGGAAGCGGCCGCCAGTGCGGACAAAAAGATTAGGGCGAGAGTTAGCGAAACGGTCTTCCTGGGAAGAAGGGCAGGTCTCATAAATCAATGGAACCCGGCGGGTTCGGGAGAAGTTTCGGCGGTCTTGGGGAAAACTAAAAAAACTGAGATGAACGTTTCAGCTGACTACTTTTCGTCCTCAATTTTGATGCGAAGCTGTTTCAGGAACTTGAGATCCTGATCGTTGATTTTGAATTCGGGATTGGTGGAAAGAGTGGTGACGAGGGAAGTTTTGTCGGAAGACTTTTCGCCTTGCTTGCTGACGCCGATGGTGGCTTCGAGGACCAGAAAAATGTCGTAGCCGCCCTCTTTGATGCGAGAGACGACTTCGGCGATCTGTTCAGAATCGGAGAGAGATTCGTTGATGGCTTCGCCGAGTTCCTTCATCAAGTCTTTCAGTTGCTGGTCCAAGTGGTCCCCCGATCGCCGTGCGGTGAAGAATTCTTAGCTAACGTTTAGATGCCTGGAGCCGCGCAACGGTTCGATGGCGGCCAAAGGTTTGGGTCATTGTAGCGCCAGAGGCTGTTAAAATCGAGCGGTGAATAAGGTTTCTACCGCACGGAAGTTAGGGGTAGTGGCGCAGGTGGCGACGCAGCAAGCCAAGCGCAGCCGGACCCTGCGTGCGGCCAGCAGGGCCTTGGCGACCACCGGGCGGGCCTTCGGGCGGGTGTTGCATCAATTGTGGCTGGAGGTTACGGGGGTTATTTTCCTGATCATGGCGCTGAGTCTCGGGGCGGGTTCGGTGCGGGAGTACGGAAAATATCATGCCGGACAGGCAGGGCCGGGGCGGATGGCGCTGGCAGTTTGTTGCACAGTCGCCTTCGCGTGGTTCGGGGTGAGTTCGTTCTGGAGAGTGAAGAAGAAGAGGTAAATACCGGATGCGTTGATCGAAGTGGGTGGACAGGATGAGACAGCCAGGAGCGGGAACCGTGAGAGTCTGCCGGAAACGTCGACCGGCTAGCTATTATCTCCGTCATCTCGCGTGGCTTCTGTTGGTATGGTCGAACAGTCGTTGCTTTGCTCAGGTAATAACAGTTCGCATTATTAACGATAAGAATGGTCATGCACTCCCGGGACAAAGAATCTCCGTCTCGCTGTTCTACGGGAAGGGAGAAGCTGCCCCGCAGAAATATGAGTCCAAATTGAGCCTGGAGACTGATGCGAACGGGGTGGCGCAATTTACTCTTCCACAACCTCCCCCAGCACATCTGTGGGTCGGAGCCGGCTTACCGTCCCGGTATTGGTTTTGCTCCTGCAATACCGAGGCGCGTGCCGCAACTCAAGAAATAATCGAAAAAGGAAGCGGTGGGCGCATCGATTCGAAAAGCAAGGTCCCCGATGCAAAGCCGGGGGAAATAGTTTTCGACGCCCGTCCGTACAACTTATTTTATAGAATCTTGTACCCGCTTTTGAAGGAGTAGCGATCAATGGCGCGAGGAATCAAAGCTGCGGATGTGCAGCATGGGGCCAGCATCGAGACGTCCTCTCACATTCCCGTAAGCCCGCTGTATACCCCTGCCGACCTCAAAGGCTCGGACTATGACGGCGAGATTGGGTATCCGGGGGAGTATCCGTACACGCGCGGAGTGCAGGCGACGATGTACCGCGGGCGGTTGTGGACCATGCGGCAATATGCGGGCATGGGCGACGCCGAGGAATCAAACAAGCGCTACAAATATTTGCTGGCGAATGGAACGACCGGACTATCGGTGGCGTTCGATTTGCCGACGCAGATTGGGATGGACTCGGACCACGCGCTGGCGGCGGGGGAAGTGGGCAAGGTAGGTGTGGCGATCGATTCCATCGAGGATATGGAACGGCTGTTCGCCGGGATCGAGCTGACCAAGATTTCAACATCGATGACCATCAATGCGACGGCATCGATTCTGCTGGCGTTGTATGTGGCAGTGGCGCGGCGGCAGGGCGCGGACATACGGCAACTTTCGGGCACGGTGCAGAACGATGTGCTAAAGGAGTACATCGCGCGCGGAACGTATATTTATCCGCCGCAGCAGGCGATGCGGGTAATTACGGACATGTTTGCCTGGGCGAAAGAGAACGTTCCGGAGTGGAATACGATTTCGATTTCCGGCTACCACATGCGCGAGGCGGGATCGACGGCGGTGCAGGAAGTGGCCTTCACGCTGGGCAACGGGATGGCGTATGTGGAGGCGGCAATCAAGGCGGGGCTCGATGTAGATAAGTTCGCGCCGCGGCTATCCTTCTTCTTTAATGCCCACAGTAATTTTTTGGAAGAGGTGGCAAAGTTCCGCGCCGCTCGCCGCATGTGGGCACGCATCATGCGCGAACACTTCAAGGCGAAAAATCCGCGCTCGTGGATGCTGCGCTTTCACACCCAGACTGCGGGGTCCACGCTTACAGCGCAGCAGCCGGAAAATAATATTGTGCGCACAGCAATTCAGGCGATGGCTGCGGTGCTTGGCGGCACGCAATCGCTGCATACCAATTCCTACGACGAGGCATTGGCCTTGCCGACCGAGCAGGCCGCG
>DATFZA010000636.1:0-4338 GCA_035314765.1 Bryobacteraceae bacterium | reverse complement strand
GGGGGAGCATGGGGTCTCGATGTTAACCGCTCTCTCGAAAGCGGGACGGCGGTCAATCGCCGGGGGACACAGCTACGATAATTTTGACGGGAGGGAGTTCGGACACGAGCCCGCTGTGTCCCCATCCGCGTCGGGATAGTGGGGAGCAATGTGTCTCGACTTCAATACGCCAACTGCTCTCTGGAAAGCGGGACTTCGGTCAATCGCAGCTACGATAATTTTAACGGACGGAGTTCGGACACGAGCCCGGTCCCCATCCGCCTCGGGATAGTGAGGAGCGATGTGTCTCGACTTCGATTCGCCAAGGCGCTCGTTAGGAACCGGGACGGCGGTCAATCGCCGGGGGACACAGCTACGACACACGAGCCCGCTGTGTCCCCATCCGCGTTTCAAGTATGTTGTGATCGACTTTCCCTCTTTCCCTTGATTTTGCTCCCAGATGCGCGCCGGTTAACATGCCCTTCGCGCTGACCGATAAGAACCGATGTGAACGGAGGATAACGAGTGCGAAGGCGACTTTTCGGGGTGGTCCTACTGTCGGCCTGGGCGCCAGGGGGCGGCGCGCCGCCGCAGATGGGGGCGCTGCCGCCCATTCTCATCGGCGTCTCCAACGTTCAATCCGGTCCGTCCCGGTCGTTAGGCCAGGAACTAATGCGGGGCTCCCTGTCCTACTTCGAGGCGATCAACCAGCGCGGGGGCGTTTACGGCCGGAAGATCGCGGTGGTTCTGAAGGACGACAAGTACGAGCCGGAGCCCGCGGTTGAGAACACCAATGAACTGATTACAAAAGACAAAGTGCTCTTCCTGTTCGACTATGTGGGCACCCCGACGCTCACGCGGGTGCTGCCATTACTGCGTTTTTACGAGGATCAGAATGTAGTCAACATTGCGCCCTTTACCGGCGCGGATCCGCAACGAACACCTCCTTACAGCAAATATGTCTTTAATATCCGGGCCTCCTACCGGGAAGAAACACGCGGGTTGGTGGACTATTTCTATAAGAAGGGATTCCGGAAAATCGGCTTTCTGGGGCAGTCGGATGCCTATGGCAAGAGTGGCCAGGTTGGGGTAGCGGAAGCGCTCGAGGAGCGGGGACTGAAGATTGTGGGCAGCGTAGCCTACCGGCGCAACTCGCCCTTTTCCGCGAGCATGCGGGCGCAGGTGGACTTGCTGCGAAAGGAGGGCGCGGACGCGGTGATTGCCGTCGGCGCTTATAGCGCCTGCGGCGCTTTTATCCGCGACGCACGCCTGGCGGGCTGGAATGTTCCGATTGCCAATGTCAGTTTCGTGAACGCCCAGGCCATGCTGGATCTGTTGCGCGCAGGCTCGAAAACGGCCGGCATGGATTTGACGGTCAACCTGATTAACAGCCAGGTGGTGCCCTTTCCCAACGATACCCGCTGGCCGCTGGTGAAAGCCTATGGCGCGCAACTGCCCGCCGCGCAGAGGGGCTTCACTTCGCTGGAGGGGTGGCTGAATGCGGCCGTGGTGTCGGAGGCCTTGAAGCGCGCGGGCCCCAACCCGTCACGCGAGACGTTCATCAAGGCCATGGAGTCTCTGGGCGGCTGGGACCCGGGAATCGGTTACAAACTAGAATTCTCCCATACCGGCCACCAGGGGCTACACAAGGTTTGGCTGACCAAGATGGAGCACGCGGAGTGGGTCCCAGAGCTGGCGCCGGGAGAGACTCCTTGAAAAGTATATTTGTCAAGCTGATGACGGTACAGCTATTGTGCGCCGCCGTGGCCACGGCGGTTCTCTGGAAGCTTTCCGATCGAAGCTTCACGGAATCGATGTCGGGCGAATTCGTCACCAATGGGCAGACGGTCGCCGAGTCGGTGGCTACTTCAGTGGAGCGCGACTTGGCCAGCCACGATCTTACTTCGGTTCAATCCGTGCTTGACGCCAGCCTCAAAATCCCGGACGTGGTATGGGCATATGTCACAACGCCGGACGGGAGCGTTCTGGCGGACACATTTGTTCCGAGTTTTCCCGGCGCTCTTCCTTTAGCCGGTTCAAAAAAGGGCTGGCTGGCGCTGCGCATGCCGGGGACAAACGCGCCGGTGACCGTCTTTACGCAGCCCCTGTTGACGGGCATCTTCGGCGCCGTGCATGTGGGATTCAGCCAGGAGAAACTACTGGCCTCAATGAATCGGATGAAGCTGTTGCTGCTGAGTACTGTCGCCATCGTGATTTTTCTGTCGGCGGCGATTGTGGGACTGGTCATGCGGAGCGTCATCGCTCCCATCCGCGCGCTCACCCGGGCGACATCCGCGCATGCGGACGACGTGGCCATCAAGTTCGAAGCGCTGCCGATTTCTTCCGGCGACGAAATTGGAGTGTTAACGGCCTCCTTTAACCGGATGATGTTCGAGCGGCAGGAAGATCGGAATAACCTGGAGGCCCGGGTATTGGCGCGTACCGACGATCTGTTGCAGGCAAATACGGAATTAGACGCGAATCATCGTCACATGCATCTGATCCTGAGCAACCTGCAGGAGGGACTGGTCACAATTAACCTAGACGGCGAGATATCGGGCGAGACGTCGCGCGCCATGAAAGAGTGGTTCGGTACGCCGGTGGCCGGCGAGAAGTTGGCCGCCTGGCTCGGCCATAAGGATGGCACCTTCGGCGAGTGGCTTGACCTGGCGCTGGAGAGCGTGAAGGAAGGTATCCTGCCCGCTGAAGTAACGCTAGGCCAATTGCCCACGCGCTTGAAGGACGGCGGCAAGACCTACGCGGTCGAGTACCGGATGATGACGAACGCCGAAGACCGGACTGACGCCAGGACGGAGGAAGGCGTACCGGAGAAAATTCTGGTCATCTTTACCGATATCACCGAACGCTTGTGCCGGGAGGCTGCAGGCCGGCACCAGAGAGATTTACTGCAAGTGTTCCAGCATATGATGCGCGACAAAACCGGGTTCCTAGAGTTCCTGGCGGAAGCAGACGATATCTTCCGGTCTTTGAGAAGCGGGCATTATGACAGCCTCGACCATCTCAAGCGTCTAATACACACCCTGAAAGGAAACGCCGCAATTTTTGGGATGCTGGGCGTCTCCGAAGCTTGCCATGCATTGGAGGACGGGATAGCGGATCAAGGTACGGCGCCCACGGATACGGACCTGGCCGAACTCGATCAAGCTTGGCGTCAAATTCGCTCCGACATAGAAACGCTGATGGGCGAATCGCAGGAAAATAGGATCGAATTAGACGACTACGAATACAACACCGTACTCGACGCCTTGCGGGCCAGCGCCGACGTCAGTACCTTGGCCCGAATGATCGAATCCTGGCAACTGGAGCCGGCCGGCAAGCGTTTAGGGCGTGTCGAACAGCAGATCCTAGCCATCGCGAAGCGCATGGGAAAGAGCAATGTCGTGGTGTCGCTTGAGCCAAACGATCTGCGTTTCAATAGCGAACGGTTTGCTCCATTCTGGTCCGCGTTCATACACGCGCTGCGCAACGCCGTGGACCATGGCATTGAAGCTGGCGACGAACGCCAAAAGAGCGGCAAACCAGAGCAATCTCTCATAAGAGTAACTACCGCAATAGAGGGCGCCTGCTTTGTGATAACTGTCGAGGACGACGGTCCGGGCGTGGACTGGGAGCGCCTACACCTGAAGGCGGCGGAACTGGGCATCGCTACGAGCGAGCACCTGAACCGCGCTGACCTCTTGTGTCACCCAGGACTCAGTTCCAAGGAGACGGTGACTGAGCTATCCGGCCGAGGTGTAGGTATGTCCGCTCTAGCGGACGCCTGCCGGCCGCTCGCCGGGACGATTGAAGTTGAATCGGAGCGGGGCGTTGGGACGCGGATCCGATTCGTATTCCCCAAGGATCAAGACATATATGAAGGTCACGCCGCGTTCCTTAAAACCCTTGAGCCTTTAGTTGTTGCGTAAAACGGAAACGGAAAATGGTAATTAACGATGGCGAAGACGATCCTGATAGTGGATGACTCCCTTGCTGTAAGGCAACAGGTTTCGATGGCCCTAAAGCGGGCCGGTTTTGAAACGGCGGAGGCGTCAGATGGCCGGGAGGGAGTGGCGATGGTCGACTCAAACCGGAATATCGGCTTGGTGATCTCGGATGTCAACATGCCGAATATGGGTGGCCTGGAAATGGTCGAGAAGATCAAAAGTAAGCCGGAGAACAAATCCCTCCCCATTCTCATGTTGACGACCGAAGGTCAACCGTCCTTGATCAAACGGGCTAAGGAGGCGGGCGCTGTCGGCTGGATTGTGAAGCCGTTCAATGCCAATCAACTGGTTCAGACGGCAAAGCACCTGACCGGTGGTATAGGGTGATTTCCGGAGAATGCCAAACCCTGCGGCC
>DATFZA010000635.1:0-2486 GCA_035314765.1 Bryobacteraceae bacterium | reverse complement strand
GGCGCGTTTCGCAGCGACGACGCTGGCGAGACTTGGCGGCCGATCAACAAAGGGCTGCACTCGGAATTTATTCCTGAGCCCGCAGCCGAGGTGGGCCATTGCGTGCACCACATCGCCATGCACCCATCGCGCCCCAAGGTGTTGTTCATGCAGAAGCACTGGGATGTGATGCGCAGCGATGACGCCGGCGACAACTGGCAAGAGGTCAGCGGCAACCTGCCCACCGACTTCGGGTTCGTCATCGACGTGCATGCCCACGAGCCGGACACCATCTACGTCGTGCCGATCAAGAGCGACGCGGAGCATTTCCCAATCGATGGCGCGTTGCGCGTGTACCGCAGCCGCGCGGGCGGCAACGAATGGGAACCGCTCTGCAAAGGCCTGCCGCAGCGGGACTGCTATGTCAACGTCCTGCGCGACGCGATGGCGGTGGATTCGCTCGATACGTGCGGCGTGTATTTCGGCACCACGGGCGGCCAGGTGTACGCTTCGCCCGATGCAGGAGACAATTGGAATCCGATTGTGCGCGATCTTCCAGCCGTGCTTTCCGTCGAGGTACAGACGCTGCCATGATCAGAGTCGAGTTGCCCGCTCACTTGCGCAACCTCGCGCAGGTGAGCGGTGAGGTGCAGCTCGAGATCGCGAGCCCGGTGACGATTCGCGCCGTGCTGGATGCGCTCGAAGCCCGCTATCCGATGCTCCGCGGGACGCTGCGCGATCACGTAACGCAACAACGGCGGGCCTATGTGAGGTTTTTCGCCTGTCAGGAGGATCTATCGCACGACTCACCGGACACGCCGCTGCCGGAGGCCGTTGCGACCGGAACTGAGCCCTTTCTGATCGTAGGAGCAATCGCTGGAGGTTAGTCCGGTACGCCGGCGGAGCAACATGTCTTGACTGATCAACCTCCCGTCTAACCCCGAACGTCAGTGAAGGGGCTCGCCAATCCCCTCACTGACGTTCGGGGTTAGGCAATGCATTCGAGAGGAGACGCCGCGCGGCGTCGCTGGAATCCAAGCGCAACAATTCTTCGGCCAGCGCCTCGGCTTCCGGCCGGCTCCAGCGCGCGATCGCTTGCTTGAGCTCCGGGATAAGCGGGCCACTGACGCTGAATTCCTGCAAACCCAGCCCGAGGAGCAAAGGCGTGGCGAGCGGGTCAGCAGCCAGTTCGCCGCAAAGGGTCACGCCGATCCCCGCTTTCCGGCCCTCTTGGATGGTCTGGCGGATCATCCGCATGACGGCGGGTTGAAAGGGATCGGCCAGCGGCGCAACGCGAGCGTTGGTCCGGTCCGCGGCCATAACATACTGGATCAGATCGTTGCTCCCAATGCTGAAAAAATCCGCCTCGCGCGCCAGTTGATCGGCGCACACCACGGCTGCGGGCACTTCGATCATGATGCCAACCTTGCGGTCCTTGTTGAAGGGAATTTTCTCTTGCTCCAGTTCCTTCTCAACTGCGGCAAGCGCCGCCTTCGCCGCCCGCAGTTCGACCAGGGACGAAATCATCGGAAACATAATCGACACTGGGTGTGAGAATCCGGCGCGGAGGATGGCGCGGAGTTGCTTCCGCAGCAGATCGGGCCGTTCCAACATCACACGGATGCCGCGCAGGCCGAGGACCGGATTCGCTTCTTCGCCAAAATCCACATACGGGACGCCCTTATCGCCGCCGATGTCCATGGTGCGAATGACCAGCGGCCGCGGCCCGAGCGCCTCCGCCACGGCGCGATAGGCGGTGAACTGTTCCTCCTCGGAAGGCGAAACCGTCCGGCCAAGAAATAGGAACTCGCTACGCAGCAAGCCCACGCCTTCCGCCCCATAATCCAACGCGGCAGAGACTTCGGTGACGCCTTTCAGATTGGCGAAGACGCGGATGCGAATTCCGTCTCGCGTACAGGCCGGCCTGTGCCGCTCCGCTTGAGCCGTTTGGCGTTGAGACAACCATGCTTGACGGCGATTCTCGAAATCTCTTGCTTCATCGGGTCCGGGTGAGACGCGAACTTTTCCTCGTACTCCATCGACAGCTAGAATCGTTCCTTCGGGCAGCGCCGCAATGCCTGGCCCCAAGCCCACAACGGCCGGAATGGCCATGGCTCTAATCAAAATCACGCTATGCGCGCTCGCGCTGCCGGTTTCCAGGCATACGGCCAGAACCATGGCTGGATCGAGATTCTTGACGTCGGAAGGAGTCAAATCGTGCGCGCTAACTATGGATGGCTCGCGCAGAACCGGCGCCACATTGGCCTGCCCCGTCAACCTGCGTAGGACGCGCGTCGACACGTCGGTCATATCAGCGGCGCGGGCTCGCAAATAGGAATCTTCCAGCGCTGCCAGCCGCTCAGTCAGTTTAGCCGTGGCGGCTTGCCAGGCCCAGGCAGCATTTGAGCGCTGGGCTCGGATGCTGTGTGACGCGCCGGAGGTCAGCTCAGGATCGTCCAGAAAGAGCAACTGCGCGTCGAAAATGCCGGCCTCGGAAGCGCCGGCGT
>DATFZA010000634.1:0-3770 GCA_035314765.1 Bryobacteraceae bacterium | reverse complement strand
CACATCCCACACCGACGCATTGCGCTTTTTCAGCGAGGATCCGGACACGCACGCGATCGTCATGATTGGCGAGATCGGCGGCGATGCGGAAGAGAAAGCAGCCGCGTTCGTGAAAGACCACGTGAAGAAACCCGTGGTCGGGTTCATCGCCGGCCAGACGGCGCCTCCCGGGCGGCGCATGGGACACGCCGGCGCGATCATTTCGGGCGGTTCCGGCAAAGCCGAAGACAAAATCAAAGCAATGGAAACCGCGGGGATCAGCGTGTGTGCTTCGCCGGCGGATATTGGGGAGACGATACAACGGCGCCTGGCGGAGAAATAGCACAGGCTAAAGCCTGTGCCACTTTTGCATTTGTGGCACAGGCTTTAGCCTGTGCTGAAGACAAGATACAAGCAATCAAGGCCGCGCACCTTGGCGGGGAGAGAATAATGGCACTCGAACAAACATTCGCAATCATCAAACCGGACGCTGTGGCGTCGGGACATACGGGCTCGATTCTGAGCATGATTGAAGGCAAGGGGTTTCGCATTCGCGGCATGAAGATGCTGCGCCTGTCCAAGCAGCAAGCCGAGGGCTTCTACGAAGTCCACAAAGAGCGCGGATTTTTTAGCGGCTTGGTCTCGTTTATGACTGAAGGGCCAGTGGTCGTGCTAGCCCTGGAGCGCGAAGACGCCATTAAGGCTTGGCGCGAACTGATGGGCGCGACGAATCCGGAGAAGGCCGCCGAGGGTACGATCCGGAAGAAGTTTGCCAAGAACATTGAGCGCAATGCGGTGCATGGTTCCGACGCTCCGGAAACGGCGGCCGTCGAGATTCCGTTCTTCTTTAGCATGGCCGAGTTGCTGTTGTAAGGCTTGGTGGGGCCGGTTGTTAACCGGCGGCGGATTAGTAACCCGCCTTTTCCCTTGACGAACGAAAGTCGAATTGGTCGGTAACCCCCCAGGCCGATTAAGAGTTGTTGGAAACCCGCCCGTGGCGGCCTTGACCGTTTAGTCGGTGGCTTGCTGGATGGGCCGGTTGAGTTCACGTCCGAAATAGTCGCCTGGCGTCGAATAGAACAGCGCGGATTCGTCCGCGGCGCCGGCTTGCAGGGCCGCGTAAAGATCCAAGAAGTAGTCAGTAATTTTCTCCCATTCGAACTCTTCCGCGCGAGCGCGGGCGCCGGCGAGTTTGCGGGTTCGCTCCGCGGAATCGGTGAGCGCCGAACGGATGGCGGCAGCGAACGCGGGTCCGGTGGGCGCGGTAAGCCAAGCGTTCTCATCGTTGGCGTAAGTGACGATGCCGCCGGAATTAGGCGCGACCAGCGGCAGGCCCGAGGCCATGGCCTCGAGCGGAGCGATGCCGAAAGGCTCTCGCGGGTTGGGATGCACGAACACATCGGCGTTAGCGTACAAGTCAGCCAGGGCCGCGCGGTTGGGAAGGTGTCCGGCAAAGACCACCCGGCCTGGAAAACGGCGGTTCGCCTGGTCGCCGAAGGCACTTCGCAAGCTGCCGTCCCCGGCGATCAAGAGCCGGTAGTCAAGATCGCCTAACTCTTGCAGGGTATCGAACAAGAGATCGAGGTTCTTCTCCGGAACCAGACGGCCACTGTACAACAAAAGTTTCGCGCCGGACGTTGCCTTGGAGAGGTCGAGCAAGTGGTGGCGCGCCTGGTCGCTCCGGCGGGCGGGAGAAAATGTCTCCGCGTCCACGCCCATGGGGCCGAGCCAGACTCCGCGCCGGATCTTGTGGCCACGCGAGGCGGCGCGCAACTCCTCGGCCGTGTAACGGGAAACCGCGATGTGATGGTCCGCGCAGGGAAAGTAAATCCACTTCAGATAAACTTGCGTCAGACGCCGCACCCAGGCGGCCGGCGAAATGTATGCCCGGACATTCTCGTCCATCCGCTCGCAACTCAGGGCGGCCACGGCCGGGTGAAAGCCTCGATCGCGCAACCAGCCAATACGCAACAGATGGCCGAGATAAGGGAAGCTGTACTTGTCGCAGATTTCCACCAGGTCCGGCCGCTCTTCCAGCAGAATCGACCGGATACGCGAAAACGGTCCCAAGTATTGTTGCGGCCAGATCATCCGGTAAGTGGAGTTCACGGGCGCCGGTTTCGCCGCAACGTAGTAGATACGGCCGAAGCTCCCGGCGTCTTCACAGTCATTTCTCTCACCTGGGACGATGAGCCGCATCGGTTGCCGGCGCCGTTCGGCCGCGTCCAGGAGAGCGCGATAGAACGTGCTGATGCCGCCCGATGCCGCATGCCAGGCGTTGGTCAGGTGCAGAGTCTTCATCGGAACATTTGTGTCCTGCGCTGTTTTTTTGGTACTTACACTCAGCATAAGGCTTGGATCTTTCAATCGTATGAAGGCCATAGTAGGAAAGCATGGATGCGATACTGGTGCGAGAGAATGCGGGGATGCTTTTTTTGGTGGTCCGGCCGCCGTGTAGCCGCCGCGATTTGTGTGGCGATGGTCATCCTTTCCGGTTGCTTTGTGCGCAGGCGGGTGGTCGCCGCGCCCGGGAAACCCGCAAACCGGCCGGTTCTCAGCGCCGCCAAAGACGATTTGATCCAGCGCGTGCGCAGGTTCTCCGAAGGCATCCAATCGTTCAGCATGACCGCCGATCTGTCGGCATCGGTGGGCCAAACCCTGGGCGGCGAAGTCACGGACTACGCCACCATCAGCGGTTACATCCTCTATCGGAAAGCGGATGACATCCGCATCATCGGGTTGGATCCGGTCATCCGCAGCAAGGCCTTCGACATGCTGTCAACGGGCTCTACCTTTCAACTGCTGATTCCGTCCAAGAACCGCCTGATTACCGGGCGGAACGACGTGCGCCAGCTTTCGCCGAACAAATTGGAGAACCTGCGTCCAGCTGCGTTTCTGGTTTCGCTCCTCGTTCTGCCGCCGGACGACAACGACCTGACCTTGCTTGAAGACGACACCGACGAAATGCACGCGCAATACGAACTGCTGATCGTCAATCGCGGCAACGGGCAGCCGTTTCTTACGCGCAGCGTTTACTTCGATCGATATACGCTGCAAATTGCCCGTCAAAGGACCTTCGACGCCGCTGGCGGAATTGTCAGCGACACGCGATACGGGGATTGGAAGTCCTTTGGCAGTCAGATGTACCCATCCACCATCGACATCAATCGTCCCTTGGAAGGGTACGCGCTTCAGATCAGCGTGGAAGAACTCAAAGTAAATCCCGAACTGACTCCGGATCAGTTCGTACTCACTCCGCCGGCCGGTGTTGAAGTGCGCCAACTGAAATGAAGTTCACGCGGGTCTTAATAATTCAATCAACTGCTGCGCGTCGTTCACCGGTAACTGGCAGGCATAATCGTGGCAAACGTAGGCATGCCCGTCGCGTTGCATACTAGCGAGCACCGGGAGATAGCGGGACAGCTTGCGCCGCGTTTCTTCGGAATCAATCACGAACAGAACGCTGTGCGGCAGAAAACGCCGATTTACAGCTTCGAGCAGTGATTGCGTGGGTTCGGCCTGCGGATCGCCGACGATGACGATCTGCTGCTTCTTGGCCAACGCTTCGCCAAAGCCAACCAGCATTTGCGGAACCGCTGCCGGCTGTGCCGCAATGCGGCGGGAGAGCGCCCGTAGCGTCCGTTCCGCGGCTTCCCGCAATTCGTGGTTGTCGGTGAAGTTGGCCAGCCGCAACAAGTCCAGCAACGCGACGGAATTGCCCGAAGGCTCCGCGCCATCGTAGTCGTCTTTAATTCGCAGTAGCAGGCTGGCATCGCCCGCGGCAGTGGTGA
>DATFZA010000633.1:0-6672 GCA_035314765.1 Bryobacteraceae bacterium | reverse complement strand
TATCTGGCGCAGAAGAACGAGCGCAAAGAGCAACTGGAAGCCGCTTACCGCAACCAGCGGGAACGCATTGAGCAACTGGAAGCCTTTATCAACCGGTTTCGCTATCAGGCGACCAAAGCCAAGCAGGTGCAAAGCCGCATCAAGGAACTGGACAAGATCGAGCGCATCGAGATTCCGCCGGACGAAAAGACCATCCACTTTACTTTTCCGCAGCCGAAACCGAGCGGCCGGATCGTCGCCGAGTTCGAGAACGTTGCAAAGAGTTATGGGACGAAGCTCGTATTTAGCGGCGTGCGTTTCAACATCGAGCGCGGAGACCGCATCGCGCTGGTGGGCGTGAACGGAGCGGGTAAATCGACTCTGATCAAGCTGCTGGCAGGCTCGGAGCCGCTGACCTCCGGCACTTACAAGCTGGGGCACAACGTGGAGCCGGATTATTTCGCGCAGGATCAGTATAAGGAGTTGGACGTCAATGCGCGTCTGCTCGACGACCTTTCCACCGTGGCGGCGAAGTCGAACACCGAGCTGCGCAGCCTGCTGGGCTCCTTCCTGTTTTCAGAAGACGATGTGTTCAAGAAGATCGGCGTGCTGTCCGGCGGCGAACGGAATCGCTACGCATTGGCGCGCATGCTGGTTCATCCATCCAACTTCCTGCTTCTCGACGAGCCCACCAACCACCTGGACATGCGCGCCAAGGATGTGTTGCTCGAAGCCCTGGAAAAATTCACCGGCACCGTGGTCTTTGTGAGCCACGACCGCTACTTCATCGACAAGCTGGCCACACGCGTTTTTGAGATCGGAGACGGCGAAGTGCGCGTGTTCCCCGGTAACTATGAAGATTATCTGTGGCGCAAAGGAGGCGGCGAAGTGGATCTCAACTTGTCATTGACGCACGCCCCGGCGGTGAATGGCCATGGGGTGAAGCCGGAGGCGCCGGCCGCGGCGGTGAAGCGCGTCAATCCGATCAAGCTGCGGAAGATGCAGGACCGATGCAAGGAATTGGAAGCCGAGGTCGCGCATCTGGAAACGCAGATCGCGGCCGACGAAGCCGAACTCGCCAATTTCGTGAGCACCGACGAGACGGTTCGCGTGAGCAACCGGCTCGAGAAGCGTCGCTCGGAACTGGCGGCGATGCTGGCTGAGTGGGAACAGCTATCGCAGGCGCTTGAATCGGCATGAGCGATTTCTCGGCATGAGCGATTTCGAGGACCAGCTGGCGGCGCTGCGCCGCAAGATCGCGCGCATCGACCGCAAGTATTCGGATGGGCCGCCCAAGCTCGCGCCACCGCCCAATCCGCGCAAGCCCGACCGCTATTTCCTCGAGGAATGGATGCCGGGTGAAGAGATCGAAACCGAGCACGGCAGACACTACGAGTTTGAGAAGTTCTACGCGCGGCACGCCCGCTATGGCAGTATGGGTATTTCCGATTTGGAAATGCTGCCAGAGGACCTGCTGGCGGCGATTTCTAACGGCGAAATCCCGAACATCTCTCCTTACAAATGTTGTTTTCTCGATACCGAGACCACCGGCCTGGCGGGCGGCACGGGAACCTACGCATTTCTGATTGGCGTGGGGCGCATCACGCCGGAAGGCTTTCGAGTCCGCCAGTTTTTTATGCGCGAGTTTGGCGAGGAGGCGAGCTTACTTCACTCGCTGACCCGGCATCTGGAACAGTTCGAAGTTTTGATCACTTACAACGGGCGTACTTACGATCAACCGCTGCTAGAAACGCGATACCGCATGGTTCGCGCGCGGCCGCCGTTCAGCCGGCTGGCTCATCTCGACCTGCTGCATGGCGCGCGCCGTCTTTGGAATTTGCGGTTTGATAGCTGCCGGCTGGTGGAACTGGAGAACCGGATCCTCGGTATCGAACGCCAGGGGGATCTGCCGGGCGAGATGATTCCGTATGTGTACTTCGAATACCAGCGGCGCGGCGAGATTGACCGGCTGCTGCCAATTTTTCACCATAATCAGTTAGACATTTTGACGCTGGCTTGTTTTACGGCGATCGTGCCGTACGCCTTTCACGATCCGGCGAAAGCGCAGTTCGCGCACGGCGCGGAGATGGTGGGCCTGGCGCGCTGGTGGCGGCAAGCCGAGCAGCCCGAGCGCGCACTGGCGTTGTTCCGGCAGGCGGTGGACCGCGGCCTCAGAGACGATCTGCTGTTTCGTACGCTATGGGATGTGGCGTTGCTGGAGAAGAAACTCGGACGTATGTTCGCGGCATTGCCCGTCTTGACTGACTTGGCCGCCAGCCGCAATCCCTGGCAGTGCGCGGCGCTCGAAGAGCTGGCGAAATACTATGAGCACCAGGAAAAGAATTACGGCATGGCGATGGAAATGACGCGAAACGCGCTGGCTCTGGCCGCATCCGAGCGGTTGCTGCGGCGCTTGACCCGGCTGGAAAAACGAGTGAGTCCGCACAAGTCTGGCCGCCTGCCGATATGAGCGTTACCCGGCAATCCGCGGTCCGGTTTATCGTTTCGCTGGGGATGATCAGCCTTCTGGCCGACGTTACCTATGAGGGCGCGCGTAGCGTCAACGGCCCCTTCTTGGCGACTTTGGGCGCGGGCGCGGCGGTCATCGGCATGGTGTCCGGCTTCGGTGAGCTGGTTGGGTACGTCCTGCGGCTGCTCTCGGGCGCGGCAGCCGACCGGAGCAAACGCTACTGGGCGCTAACCATTTTCGGCTATTGCGTCAACCTGCTTGCGGTGCCGCTGATGGCGTTTACGCATCACTGGGTGGCGGCCGCGGCGCTGATCGTGCTCGAACGCGCGGGCAAGGCGGTGCGGACTCCAGCGCGCGATGTGATGCTTTCACAAGCTTCCAAGATTATTGGCCGGGGGTGGGGATTCGGCCTGCATGAAGCCATGGATCAATTGGGCGCATTCACCGGGCCGCTGCTGGTGGCATATGTTTTGAAGGAATCGCACTTGTATCCGCGCGCGTATGGCGTTCTCGCGATACCTGCCGTGCTCGGAATAACCACTCTTCTGACAGCTCGATTCTTTTATCCGGACCCATCGCGCTTTGAAGAAAAGAATGTTGAAGCTGGGTCCTCACAGGCAGGCTTTGGACGGACATTCTGGTTATATGTCGTCGCGGCGGGATTTATCGCGGCCGGAATCGTGGATTTTCCGCTGATTGCCTATCATTTTGTTCAAGCGCACATCACTACAGTGGCGGAAGCACCGGTGTTTTACTCGGCTGCGATGGGTGTGGAAGCGCTGGCCGCGCTGGTGTTCGGCCGTTTGTTCGACCGGCTGGGCGTGATCAGCTTGCTGGCGGGAGTGCTGTTGCTGGCGGCGTCCAATCCGCTGGTGTTTCTGGGAAGCTTCTGGATGGCGCTCGCGGGAATGCTTTGCTGGGGCGCGGGAGCAGGCGCAATCAATGCCTCACTGCGCGCCGAGATCGCGGAGTTGGTGCCGGCGCCGCGGCGGGGCACTGCTTATGGAATTTTCAATACGGTGTATGGACTGCTGTGGTTTCTCGGCAGCGCGGGCGCTGGGTTTCTTTATGGGTATTCAGTGATCGGGGTAGTGGTCTTTGCCGTGGCGTTGGAGGCGGCGGCGGTTCCGTTCCTGCTGGCGGTTAGAAGAAGGCGAGCTTAATTTCAGCCGCTTACCGTGCTCGCTCCAGCTTTCGACGCCGTGGCGAGTTGGACGCGGCTGACCGCCGCCTTGCCCGGTTTTTCAGCGGCACGAAACGAAGTTCCAAGCGCTGTTCCAGCGCCACCGCGATACGTTGAAGCATCGTCAGCGAGTGGCCTTCATAATCGGCATCTTCCAGACGCGCGATCACGGGCTGCTTCGATCCGATGAGGGCTGCCAACTCGGCCTGCGAGAGCCCGGCCTGAGTACGCGCTGTGTAAATCATCTGCGCCACTTCAAAATTGATCTTGGCTTGCGCGATACCCGCTCTTGTTGTCTCGCTGTTACCGGTGACTTTCTCCAAGATCTTCAACGCATCTTTTGTCAGCGCCATGCCTACTTCTCCTCTTCCTCATAAGTGTGCCGAGCGGGATCGAGCACAAAAGCCTTCTTCCTTCGAATCGCTCGCTCTACATCGGCCTTCGGCACGACATCTTCTTTCGTCAGCGCGTGTCCCAGAATCGCCAGATTCCGGCGGTGAAAGAAATACAGAATCCGGTAGTTCACTCGCCCTTTTCGAATCCTCAACTCGTAGATTCCGTCCCTCAAGATATCCACAAGCGGACGACGAAGTTCATGTCCGCACTCAGCCAATCGCGCTATGGCTGCAACGCAACTCTCATAGGCGCCTTGGTCCGACCGGCGAAGCTTCTTGAGCCAGTCGAGCACCGGAACATCTGTCCGATCTTCCTGGTAAAAGACGTCGTCAATTCGAGGCACGCCGTTGCCTCTTCGAGGATATCACAATATTGTTATCGATTGCCGCTCTCAATACAACCGCACGCCGCGCCGGCCCGGCGGGCGCGTCATGTGTACGCTGTCGATGAAACGGACTTCTTGCGAGCCCATGGTCATCACGATGGAGTGCGAGCGGTAGCCCTCGCCGAAGAAACGAATGCCGTTGAGCAGTGGCCCCGCCGTTACGCCGCAGGCCGTAAAGACAATATGATCGCCGGGCGCCAAATCCTCGGCGTGGTAGATGCGCTTAGGGTCGGTGATGCCCATTCGCTCCATGCGCTTCAGCATGTCGGCATCTTTTACCACCAGGCGGCCCACCATCTCTCCATGCACGCAACGCAGAGCGGCCGCGGTGATCACGCCTTCCGGAGCGCCGCCAATTCCCATGACGGCATCCACCCCGGTGCCGCGAACGGCGGCTGAGATACCCGCGGAAAGATCGCCATCGGTGATCAGCCGGATGCGGGCGCCCGATTTGCGAATCCTCGCGATCAAGTCCTCGTGGCGCGGACGGTCGAGAACGATAATCACCAGGTCGTCGACTTGGCGCTCCAAACACTTGGCGATGGCTCTGAGGTTGTCTTCCACCGGTGCGTCGATGTCCAGCGCGCCGCGACAGGCGGGGCCGGCGATGATCTTTTCCATGTAGCAATCGGGCGCGTGTAGAAGGCCGTCGCGTTCTGAAGCGGCGAGCACAGCGATGGAGTTTGCGGCGCCCGTGGCGCAGAGATTGGTGCCCTCCAGCGGATCCACGGCGATGTCGACGCTGGGATACTCCGCGCCATCGGCAGACTTTCCGCCCACGCGCTCGCCGATATAGAGCATGGGCGCTTCATCGCGCTCGCCTTCGCCGATGACGATATTTCCGGCTATGGGAATCTCCTCAAAGGCGTGGCGCATGGCCTGCACGGCGGCGTGGTCGGAACCCTCGCGGTCTCCTTGACCCATGGTGCGGGCTGCGGCGAGCGCGGCTGCCTCCACTACCCGGACCAGTTCAAGAGAGAGTTTTTGCTCTAAATCGAACGCTTTTGCGGATGTTGCCATGGAATAAGCACCTCTTATTGGTGGTGCCTGAACTGCTGGAAGGCCCCCACGATGATAGCACGGTACAGTAATTATGTAATGGCATCCATTTATCCGCTGCTCTTCACGGTCCTGGGAGTGGCGGTGGTGGGCGTGCTCGCGGGTATCCGGCTGGCGGGCCTGGATGAAGTTTCCCGGGTTCTGGTGGCTTTCAGCGGGGGCGTTCTGCTGGGTGTGGCGGGATTTTGGATCATTCCGGAGATCGCGGAGCATACCGGCTGGATGGTGGCGCTGGCCGGCGCCGCCGGAGGGTTCTCCTTGATGTGGGTGATCGATCGCTACGTCCATGCCATCTGCCCATCCTGCTCCCACGACCATGTTCACGAGGATTGCGTCAATCGCCTGCACGGATTCGCGGCTCCGCTGCTGATCGCGTCGGGTCTGCATAGTTTCTTTGATGGGTGGGGCTTGGCCGTGGCGCAGACGCAGGGGTTCGAAGGAGTGCGGACGGCGCTTTTGATAGGCATCTCCATTCACAAATTGCCGGAGGCGATGGCGATGGGCGTTTTGCTATTGGCGGCGACGGGCAAGCGGGTTGAAGCGGCGCTGGGCGCGATCGCGGCGCAGGCCATGTTGCTGGTGGGCGGTGCTATCGCCGTGTTCGTCGCGGGGCGTATCGGGTTTGCCTGGAGCGCAATTCTGCTGGCGATCGCCGCCGGCGCCTTCGCGTATCTGGGGTATCACGCAGTGGAAGGCGAGTACCGGCGGCGGGGCATGGCGCTGACGTTTGTTCCAGCCATGACTGGCGCGGTGGGCGCAGCGGCCTTGAAATCGCTGTTGCCGGGAGCGTAGTCTGCGCGGAGTATGCTGAATTGGCCCGTATTTCAATTTCGACACCCGGCTTCTCACCGGCCGCCACTTCTGCTAGACTGATGCGGTATCCCACAAGGAGTCCGAGCAAATGACACGAGTGTCAGTCTCCCTGTCCCTGGCGGCGTGCCTGTTTTCTGGCACGGCTTTCGCTCAAACTACCCCAGTCGTCAATGTGATCTCCATCGGACGCGAGGTGATCAAGGAAGGCCGCGCGGCCGCTCACGAGAGAGTCGAGGCGGACTGGGCGCGTACCGAGCGGCGGATCAAATCGCCCGCATACTACGTTGCTCTGAATTCCCAGAGCGAGCCGGAGGTCTGGTTCGTCAGCGGTTACCCATCGTTCAAGGCGATTGAGGAGAATAGCAGCTTTATGGACAAAGCTCCTAT
>DATFZA010000632.1:0-31047 GCA_035314765.1 Bryobacteraceae bacterium | reverse complement strand
CATACCGGGAGCCAGCGGACCTTGCGCCAGTATCGTGGAAAGATCGTGGCCATCCACGTATTCCATTTCGATGTAAAGGTCGTCATTGTGCTCCGAATACCGATGAACAGCGCAGACCCGGGAATCGATGGCGGCCACGCGTTGCTGTAGTTCCGCCCCCAGGCGTTCGGCGTCCAGTACGTCCTTGTCGTCGCGATCGCTGCCGTGGTAGACAATCTTCAGCGCGATTTCCGCGCCGGATTCGGTGTCCGTGGCCAAGTACACCGTTCCCATGGCGCCGTGACCCAGAACCCGGATGATCTGGTAACGATCGTCCGCGGACCGGCTATTTGCGGGGCTAGGAGTCACGGCTTGGCTCCCACCACCTTGATCGGATTCGGGCTGTGCTTATCTGCCTTACCGGCGACTGTAAAGTAATTGCGTTCCGCGATGGACGGGTCCGCGTTCTTCACCCAAACCGCTTCCGCCCCGTTCGACAAAAAAACATTTCCAGTGACGTGTGTTGTTGCGGACGACTCTAGATCTAAACCCGGGTGAGCGTTTCCCGTGTCGGTGCCATTGCCCACGATCAGGTTATTCTCGATCTCCGGCGCGGCAGCGTCCGTGAGCAGCACGCCTGGTCCCGCATTGTCGTGGATGGAAGACGCCGATAGCGATCCGAGCGAACTTCCCGTGAACTGGACGCCGGCCGAGCGGGCGCCCGAGATCTCGCACCGGGAGATGGTCACATTGCTGTCGTTCGCGCTGATGCCAACGTCGTCGGCGCGGATCCGCAGGCCGTCCACCCGGCTGCGCGTAACCCCGTTGGCCACGATTCCGCCTTCAATCGTGCTGTCGTGCGCCTGGCGCGCCACCAGGTCGACATCGCTCTTCAGATGCACGGTCTCCTTGAACACGCCGGACCCAAGAACCACGGTGTCTCCCGGCCGGGCTCGGTCGAGAGCGGCGTTGATGCTGCCTCCCTCCGCCACGGTAATGCCCATGGGCACCCGGGGTGGCGCGGGAGTAACAAACCAACGGATCGCCGCAATCACGCCAAACGCGCCCAGCAGCAAGCCCACTACCAGGTATGCCCAGCGGTAAAAGCTCAGCCCGGCCACGGTCGGCTGTTTCCGTTTTGATCCACCAAAAGCCTCGCCCTCCACCAGCACGGCCGAGACATTGTCTTTGCTGTGGTCGTTGGCGGCATCGATCAGCGCGCGAACCGCTTCCCAGCGGTCGCCGGCCCGCCCTTGGACAATCTCCAGGATTTGGTCGGAAGGCACCACGTCGCTGAGGCCGTCGCTGCACAACAATAGCGCGCTGTCCTGTTCAAACGGAATTTTCTGGATCTCGATGAAATCGGGGTCGTCCGGCGCGTGCAGTTGAGAGCCGACATCCCGGAACACCTCGTTGCGCCGGGGATGCGACATGGCTTCCACTTCGGTGAGTTCTCCGGCATCTTCCCGCTCGCCCACCGGCGAATGATCCTTCGTGATTTTCGTGATGCTGCCGTTCTGCAGTTTGTAGAGACGCGAATCGCCGACATGGCCGACGGTGGCAATGCCGTTGTCAATCACCGCAACCGTCAGCACGCAGGCCATCCCATTCCATTCCGGGTTGCCTTGAGCCGCTTCATGAATTGCGTTGTTGGCAATGGTGATGGCCTCCCGCACTCGCTGCTCCACGCTGTCGGTCTGGCGTTCCAGCCGGACCCGGATGCGCTCCAGCGCGATTTGCGCCGCTTGTTCGCCCGCGGCGTGTCCTCCCATGCCATCGATTACCGCAAAGCAACCCCGCGCATCGTCGGCCCAGACCCGGTCTTCATTGTGTTCGCGAACCTTGCCCGTATCGGAAACGGCGGCGGAAGAAAAACGCGGTTTCGAGACGGCGGACGCCGGCTTCGAAACAGCCGCCCCCGGTTTGGAGTCGGAAGCCCCTGGCTTGGAGTCTGCTGGCATTTCTTACTCCCGCCTCCAGCTCACGAGCGCCGCGCACACGACAAACAGCAGCAGAGCCACGAGAAAAACCAGGCGTTGGGTGTGCAGCGCGGTCACTGTTTACTCGCCCGGAACTCGAGAAAGAGAATACCCGCCAGGCCGATGCGGGCCTTGGCGGGCAGAGGAGTTTCGATATTTTTGTCCACGTCTTCGCCGTTTACCTGCGCAATGCTGGCCGGAATGCGTTTGCCATTGACAGTGGTGCCCAGGCTGCTCAGGTCTTTGATGAAGATTTTCCCGCTGCCGGCATCGAAGCGCAGTTGCACATGCTCCCGCGAGACATCCTTCTTGGTGTTCAGCTTCAAATCTACCCAGCGGTCCACGCCTCCCCGGCCAATTTTGAAGATCTCTTTCATCATCGGGTATTGATGAACGCCCGTGTCGTCTTCGTATTCGACCGTGGCGTAAACCGTGCCGCCGGCGCGAGTGGTGTCCGTTGCACCCGCCTGTTTAGTATCGGCGGAGCCGCCGCGCATGGTCGACGTCGTTATGCTGGACGTCGCGCTAGATGTCGTTACACTGTCTGCCGTACCGAGACCGAGACTGCGCCGGCTCACGCGCTCCGTTAGCAGGCCGGCGCGGCCGTCCGCCGCGGCGCTGGAAGGAAACGTCGAGTGCACCACCAGCGGATGCTCCTCGGCGTCCTCGATGTTCTCATGCAGGGCGATGGTCCACTCGCCCAGGGTCTCATAGCGCTTCGATTGCTTCTTGCCGGAGACCAGCGGCAGCCGGAATTTCGACTCGTGGTTCAGCCGTTTCAGCCGCTCACTCAAGGCCCGCGTCGCTTCATCGCGAATGCGCGCTTCCAGCGGACGCAGCCGCTCCAAGTCATCCAGCGGCAGGTAGACGTCGTAGCGGCTGGGCACCAGGTTGCTGTAGTAGCTGGGACATAGGCCCGCTTCCATCTCCTCCAGCAGCACATGGATAATCTCTTCCGGCGTTACTTGAACCGATTGCTCGTCCCGCGCCATAACTCTAGTTTCCCGTACCGCTGCACACCTTAAACATGGCGTCAAAAGTCCTAGCGAGTGGCCGCTTGCTGAGGGGCGCGCTTCCGTAACAGAACCGCGACCGTGAGGGAGCGGATGCGCAAGTACTTCTGACGCCATGTTTAATAGCTGTACGGCTGCCCACCCTAATCCCTCCACAGATGCCCGCAATGTTCCTATATGTGGGGCGGTGCCCCCGGACCGCGCCGGACGCCCTCGTCCGGCCCTCGCTACCGATCATCCGCACACGCATACCATCAGTTTTATCGCAACAAATCTTCCAGTTGTATCTTCGAGCCGGTCCTCTCGTCGCGATATTTCACGATCACCGGCGTGTACAGCGATAAACCCCACGCCTTGCCGGCGCCCTTGCCGATCGGGCGCGAGCCCGCCACCACCACCGCCTCCTCGGGAATCACCAGCGGCTCATCATCCGTGGCCGCGTAGATTTTCTCTCGCACCAGATCATAAACCGGAGTCGACCGATTGAGAATGGTTCCCGTTCCGAGCACCGCGCCGCGCTTCACCACCGTGCCTTCATAGACGCCGCAGTTGCCCCCGATCAGTACGTTGTCTTCAATGATGACGGGCATGGCGCCCACCGGTTCCAGTACGCCGCCCAGTTGCGAGGCCGCCGAAATATGACAGTGGTTACCCACCTGCGCGCAACTCCCAACCAACGCGTGCGAATCGATCATGGTTCCATCGCCCACCCAGCTCCCGGTATTAACAAACATCGGCGGCATGCAGGTAACGCCCTTGCCGACATAGCAGCCGTCGCGAATGGAGGACCCGCCGGGCACGATGCGCACGCCCTCTGTTCCGTCGAATTGCTTTACCGGCCAGGTTGCCTTATCGAAATACGGCTGCCGTTTTACGTCGATCGACATGTCGGCAATCGCGCCAATACGGAAACCAACCAGAATGCCTTTCTTTACCCAGGTATTTACCCGCCATCCGCTGGGAGTGCCGGCATCCGGTTCGGCGGCTCGCGCATGGCCCAGATTCAGAGCTTGGCGAAAGCTCGCGAACAGATCGAAATCCGCCTGGCTTGCCGGCTTCGGATTCTCGTCATACAGCCTTTCGATTTCCAGCTGCATGCATGCCTGCTCAGACTGCATGCACGCTCCGGCTGGCCATCAGTCCAACCTGTTCCAGTACCTTGGAGATTTTCTCCTGGTTGGCGGCGCTGGGCGGACACATGGGCAACCGGAAAATTGGGTCCAACAGTCCCATCTGCGCCAGCGCCCACTTCACCGGGATCGGGTTGGATTCAATGAAATTAATTTCGATCAGAGGCAAGTACTGCCGCTGCAGCGCCCGCGCGCGCGCAAAATCGCCCGCCAGTGCCGCTTGCGTTAACTGCGTCATCTGCTTCGGTATTTGATTGGACACCACGGAGATTACGCCCCGGCCGCCTAGAGCGACCAAGGGGATGGTGATCGCGTCATCTCCCGAAAGCACCGCAAACCGCTCCGGCACATGATGAATTACGGATGCCATCTGCCCGATGTTCCCGGAAGCTTCCTTAACCCCGGCGATATTATCGATTTCCGCCAGCCTTTTCAAGGTAGCGGGTTCAACATTGACGCCCGTGCGGCCCTGCACGCTATAGACAACTATGGGCAGCTTCGGAACTCCCGCCGCGATGGCCCGGTAGTGCTGGTACAAACCCTCTTGCGTCGGCTTGTTGTAATAGGGCGTCACCGACAGAATGCCGTCCACGCCTATGGTCTCCAATTCCTGGGCCAGATGCTTCACTTCTTCGGTGTTGTAGCCGCCGGCGCCGGCCAGTACCGGCGTGTTGCCCTGGGCTTCCTCAAGCGTAATTTCGACTACGCGCACGTGTTCATGATGCGTCAGCGTCGGGCTTTCACCCGTAGTTCCGCAAGGAACCAAGAAATCGATGCCTTCGCTGATCTGGCGGCGCACCAGACTTCGCATGGCCGATTCGTCCAGCGAACCGTCCGCGCAAAACGGTGTAACAAGGGCAGTACCGCATCCGGTAAACAGCATGGTCAACCTCCAAAAAGTACTTCGCTAAATTCGTGAAAGCCTTTGCGGCCGACAATCCATTGTGCCGCTTTGAGCGCGCCTCGGGCAAAACCTTCCCGGCTGCGGGCGCTGTGACGCAGCGTGATGGTGTCCGCACTGGAATCGAACCCGATCTCATGGGTGCCGGGATGAGCGCCCGCGCGGCTAGAACTCACATCAATTGGACGCTCATAGCCGGCCGCGCGCATCTGTTCCACAATTTTCAGCAGTGTCCCGGACGGCGCGTCTTTCTTGGTGCTGTGATGAATCTCCCAAGCCCAAGCCCCGTACTCTTTTTCGTCCCTCAGCAAACGTGCGGCTTCCTGAATTACGCGGAAAAAGACGTTCACGCCAACGGAATAGTTAGGACTCCAGACCGCGCCCGTGGCTTCGGTCAGCATCTTGACATTATCTATGTGTTCCAGCCAGCCGGTAGTGCCAATGACCACCGGGACGCCCGCATCGGCAGCCAGCTTGACATTCCCCAGCACCGACGTGGGGGTCGAAAACTCGATGGCCACATCCGCGCCAGCAAGAGACTCTTCGCGCCCAATGTCCCTGCGCGCGGTAACCGTGAAACCGTATTCCGGCGCCAACTGGTCCACCATCCGCCCCATTTTGCCGTAGCCGATCAAAGCCAGGTTAGGCATCGAACACCGCCGGGTCCAGTTCGCTGAAAAACTCGCCATGCAGGCGCTCCACGGCCTTCGGCAGATCCGCGCCGGAGACGACAAAGCCAATATTGAGCGCCGACGCGCCCTGCGACAACATGTATACGTTGACGTCTCCCAATGAGCGGAAGACTCTGGCCGCCACGCCCGGCGTATTGCGGATATTTGCGCCGACAATACACACAATCGCCTGTCCTTCATCGATCGATACTTCGGCGAATTCGCGCAGTTCGCGGACAATTTCATCAATATGATTGCCCTGATCGATGGTTAAAGACACGCTCACTTCCGATGTCGAAACCATATCCACCGACGTCTGCCGCCGGTCGAAAATCTCGAAGATGCTGCGCAAGAAACCGTGCGCCATGAACATGCGTGTGGACCGGATGTTGAGCACCGTCACATTCTTCTTGCAGGCGATGGATTTGACCACGTTGCTGCTGGGAACAGCGTCTCTAGTAATGCGCGTTCCCTCCACTTCCGGACGGCGCGAGTTCAGAATCAACACCGGTATATTCTTGTCCACGGCAGGCAACACCGTGGCGGGATGCAGCACCTTGGCGCCAAAATAGGCCAGCTCCGCCGCTTCCTCAAAGGAAATCACGCGCACGCGATGAGGGCCGGATAGCACTGTGGGGTCCGCCGTCAGCATGCCGTCGACATCGGTCCAGATCTGGATTTCTTCCGCGCCAATCCCCGCCCCGGCGATGGACGCGGTAAAATCCGAACCGCCCCGTCCCAGCGTCGACGTCACGCCCTCTTGCGTGGCTGCGATAAACCCGCCCATGACCACCACCTGCGTCTGTGCCAACCGCGGAATGCAGTCCGCCAGCAGCGCGTAGGATTCCTCCAGCAGCGGGCTGGCGTGGGTATGACGGCCGTCGGTGACAATCAGTTTGCGCGCATCCACATGCACGGCGTTGATGCCGTGATGTTGAAAATAGTTGGTGACGATGCGGCTGGAAAGGCGCTCGCCAAAGCTGGAGATGGCATCGACGGCACGCGGCGTGAGTTCCCCCAGAATCGCCAGCCCCTTCACCAGCTCACTCAATTCTTGAAAGTGCTCATCCACCGTCCGCTCCATATTGGATTCGCGCAAATGGAAATCGCGCAATTCGAGCAGCAGCCGGATCGCGTCATCTCTGTGCCCGCTCACCGCGGTCTGCGCAATCGTGAGCAGCTTGTTGGTGGTCTTGCCCATCGCCGACACCACCACCACCGGCTTGCGATGAAGCCGGGCGCGCACAATCCCAGCGACGCGGTCCATGGCGGCTCTTGACTCGACGGAAGTCCCGCCGAATTTCATCACGATCATTGCTGTTGTGGGGCAGGATGGCATCCTGCGCAAGTGTTACGAACCTGGTTCCCTCGATCGCCGGGGCGCACAGAAGGAAGGATGAAAACGGTCGAGTTCGCGACGCGGATGGGGACACAGCGGGCTCGATCCCGAACTCCTTCGGTCGAAAATATCGTAGCTGTGTCCCCTGGCGCCTGCTGCGGGGCACTTTCTAGAGAGTGCTGCCGGGCACGCGGACGGGGACACTGCGCCCTCCAGTCCGAACTCCTTCTCCCAAAACTACCGCAGCGGTGTCCCCCGGCGCTTGGACAAAATGCACGCTCTCGAGAGTCTCTCATCAATCCAGCATGCCCTCCGAATACATGAGTTCGGCATTGAGCACAGCGGCCCCGGCGGCTCCTCGCACCGTATTGTGACCCAAAGCCATAAACTTGGTTCCGAGCACCGGGCAAGCGCGCAAGCGGCCCACAAACACCGCCATGCCGTTCTCGCGTTCCGCGTCCCGCCGGGGCTGCGGCCGGTCGGGTTCGGACAAATACATCACCGGCTGGGGCGGGGCACTGGGCAAATTGCGATCCTGCGGAACGCCCCGAAAGCTCGCAAACGCCGCCAGAATCGCCTGGTCAGACGGTTTCTGTTCCAGTTCCACGGACGTCGCAACCATGTGGCCATCGACCACCGGCACGCGATTGCAATGCGCGCTGACCTGCGCGGCCAGCGGCACCAGCGCGTCGCCGGTGAACTCGCCCAGAATCTTCTGCGTCTCTTGCTGCATCTTCTCTTCTTCGCTCCCGATAAACGGAATCACGTTGGCGTTGATGTCCATGGCCGCCACACCGGGATAACCCGCGCCAGAAATAGCCTGCATGGTGGTCACCAGCACGCGCCGGATGCCAAATGGTTTGAGCGGCGCCAGCGCCAATGCCAGCGCCATAGTCGAGCAGTTCGGATTGGTGACAATTTGCCCTTTCCACCCGCGCCGCCGCTGCTGCAGCGGAATAATCTTCAGATGGCTCGCGTTGATTTCCGGAATCAGCAAGGGCACATCCCCTTCCATGCGATGGTTGCGTGAATTGGATACCACCACGTGCCCGGCGCGCGCAAAGGCCTGTTCGATCTCCGTCGCCACGGAGGCGTCCATCGAAGAAAAGACCAGCTTCGGTGCGTTGCCAGGCTTGCAGTCGTCGACGATCAGGTCCGCTACGCTCGCCGGCATGGCGCCATTCAAGCGCCAGCTAGTGGCCTCGCGATATTTCTTGCCGGAGGAGCGATCGCTCGCGCCTGCCCACTTCAAATCGAACCAGGGATGACTGTCCAGCAATTTTGCAAACTGCTGCCCCACCATACCGGTGGCCCCCAAAACTCCCACTTCTATTTTCTGTTCCATGATCTCTTACACCAGAAGATGTCTTATAAGTTTCTTATAGAGCGGCACCGAATCCCGCAATTGACGCTTGGGAATGCGCTCCTCGGACGTATGCGCAACATGAATACTGCCCGGCCCAAGAAGAAATGGTTTACCCCAAGCGCCCTTAAATCCCGGAATATCGGTTGTAAACGCGACAATAGTGGTCTCAAAGCCGGGAACCGAACCCAAATGCACCGCCGGGACATGCAAGCGCTTGAATAATTCCCCGCGGCCGTTGACCGCGTGCCGCGTTTGGGCTTCCACTGAATCGCCCGCATCGATTAAGCGGAAAAACAACTCCGCGCCCGCCTCGTCCGGAATCACATTCGGCGCGCGCCCTCCCGAGATCGTGCCAATATTCAGCATGCTCTGCCCCAGCACCGGATCGTGCGGCAACGGCAACTGCCGCAAGTCATCCAGTATATCGAGCAGCTTCAAAATCGCCGACTCGCCCAGTTCGGGATAAGCCGAATGCGCCATGCGCCCATGCGTCGACAACTCAAACCGCAACGCGCCCTTCGAACCGAGCGCCAGCTTGTTCTCGGTCGGCTCTCCGTTGATCAAGAACTTGGACCCGCGCCCGTTCTTCGCTGCGCAATCGGCGCCGTTGCTGTTGCGCTCCTCGCCGACGACGAGCAGCAACCCGATATTGCGCTGGCCCTCTTCCAAAAGCTGGCGAATGGCGAAAATCATGGCCGCGATAATGCCTTTGGTGTCGCAAGCGCCACGGCCCCAGATAAATTCGTCGTCTTCGCGCGAAGCAAAGAACGGAGGAACCGTATCGATGTGCGTGGAGAGGGTGACCACAGGCTGATCGCCCCAGCAGGCGAACACATTGAACCGGTCTTTCTCAACTTCCATCTTCTCGACTTTGCCGCCTGTCGTGGACGCGAGCGACGACAAGTGCTGGAAGAGATACTCTCCCACCGCCCGTTCGTTCTCGGTGATGGATTCAATGTCCACCAACGTCCGCGTTAGCTCAAACAGTTCCATAAATTCAGGGAAAAAACGGAGACGGTAAGGCGCGGCACATGTTGTGGTTCCGCGCGACTTCCCGATAGCGCTCCATCTAAACCCAGCCTCGAGTTTCAGATGACAGTGAGCAGGTTTTAGCCTGACCCCCCAATCGCCGCGGGCGCACCGCCGCTCGCAAACGATTTCGGCGGAAGTGCCCCTTTTACCGGCCGCTCCAACGGTGAAGCGGTACTGCGCCGCCGGCTACTGATGGCATCCGCGCCTCTATCAAGACAAAATTTAGGATAGCAGGTTTCAGGAGAGGAATCGCAGCGTTCCGGGTTCGATCCCGATACAAAGATTGGCTGATCGCTCTCGATGCAGCTTTCCACGAGCGTCTCGATCGGACTGATTCATAGAAACTCGGGCGCGTAACTTTACCAATCGGACTTGACCAACATCGCTGTGCCAACCATGATCAGAGTTTCCTGCCTGAAAAATCCCGCATGGTAAGGCAGGTGGAAACCAAATTGCGCTAAATGCTCGATTCAAAGTGGCACAGGCTTTAGCCTGTGCTTTTAACAGTTCGGCAACATGATAATTCGCTAGAATGAGAAATCGCCATGCGTTCTTATCTTCTTTTGCTAGTCCTGGCCGCGCTCCCTACACAACTGACATTTGCACAGGATTTCTCGCCCGAGCGGCCGGCCTTTTCGGCTCCTCCCGAGGCCTTGAGGAAAGCGTTCTCCGGGGTGACGGCAGAGACCAACGATGTCACCGTCCTGCTCGATGAGGAACGCTTCGAATTCGATGATACTAGCCGCTTCACGTATCGCCACCGGCTCATTTTCAAGGTGTGGACCAAAGCCGGAGCGGAAAGCTGGGCCATGGTCCAACACAATTGGGCGCCTTGGCTCGGTGAACGTCCGGTGGTTCGCGCTCGCGTGATCGCTCCGGATGGCACGATCTCTGAACTTGACCCCAAGACGATCGCGGACGCTCCGGTGCGTGACGGCGATGACGAGGTACTCACCGACCGGCGAACGATCCGGGCTCCTTTGCCCGCGATGGAACTTGGTTCGGTGGTAGAACAAGAGATCATCGAAAAGCAGACAAAAAGTTCGTTCCAGGCCGGGATGGTCCATTATTTTGACCTTGGGTTCTCTGTTCCGGTCGAGCGATCGAGACTTCAGGTCCGCGTGCCGGAAACGGTTGCTTTCCGCTACGAGACTCTCTTACTGCCCGGTATCGCCGTGACCGACAAAAAGCAGGGAGGCTTTCGCGAGATCGTTTTCGACCAGGGACCCATGAAAGCCCTGGAGCGCGCGCCTTCGCTTCTGCCTCCGGACGAACCAAGGACCCCCCAAATTGTGTTTTCCACGGCGCAGGATTGGAACTCCATAGCCAAGGAGTTCGCAACCTTGGTCGAGACTCAGCTCCAGGGTTTCGATGGTTCGCGATACCTTCCCAAGTTCGGTCCAAATGCGACGCGCGAGGCAAAGATTCTCGCCATCGTCGACAAGCTGAATCGGGAAATCCGATATACCGGAATCGAGTTTTCCGAAGCATCCGTAATTCCACGTCAACCTGGCGAAGTTCTAGATCGAAAATTCGGGGATTGCAAGGATAAATCCGCGCTGGCCGTCGCCCTGCTTCGTGCCGCTGGGATTGAATCTCATGTCGCTTTACTCTACTCCTCCATGGGAGAAGACATTGAGCCGGATTTGCCTGGCATGGGCGTGTTTAACCACGCGATCGTTTATGTGCCCGGTCAGCCGGACCTCTGGTTGGACCTGACTGATCCCAATCTGCGCCTAAATGTCGTCTCGCCAGCTAACCAAGGGCGCTGGGCTTTAGTAGCCCGCCCCCAAACCACGGCGCTGATCAGGACGCCCGAACTCACAGCGGACGATAACCGGGTTAGCGAGAAGCGTGAATTTTGGCTGGCGGAACTGGGCCGAGCGAAAGTGACCGAAGACTCGGAGAGCTTTGGAGTTCCGGATCGGGAGTATCGTTCGCTGTTTGGAGACAAGAATGAAAAAGCACTGCGCGAGAATCTGAAGAGTTATGTTGACTACACCTATGGCGAGTCGAAGATTGAGCGCATCACTCATTCCCAGGGCCCCGATCTCACCCAGCCGTTCCGCATAAAAGTTGAGCTGAAGGACTCGCAGCGCGGGACATCCGCTCGCAGTGAGGCGGCTGTCGGGATCTTCCTGTCGCAGATCGCACAACGCCTGCCAAGATATTTGCGGGAGGCACCGAAGGAAGAAAAGGACGACAGCAAACCCGCTTCCCCGGCGCGAACCCAGGATTTTTTTGTCGCGGAGCCATTCACATACGAATGGCACTACGCCATTCACGCTCCCGCCGGATTCCGGATTCGTTCTCTGGCCGAGAGCAAAGAAGAACGTTTCGGTCCGGCAACCTTAGCGTCCCGTTTCAAGGCCGAGAGCGATACGGAGGTGATCGCCGACTTCCGCTTCCTGATGCCGAAGCGGCGCTTCAGCGCGGCGGAGGGGCTGGCTTTGCGGGACGGCATGGTTGAATTGAGTAAGCGCAAAGCCCTGCTCATCTCTTTCGATGAGGTCGGGGAAACAGCGCTGGCGTCCGGCCGCGTGAAAGAAGCGCTCGCCGACTTCCAGGAACTGCGCAAGCTCCATCCACACGAGTCCTTGCATGCCATGCAGACGGCGAGGGCCCTGCTGGCGGCGGGCGTTGGCGACGCGGCTCGAGCCGAGGCCAGGCGCGCCGTGGCGATGGAACCCGGTTCGTCCAAGGTTTATGTTCAATACGCCGAGATCCTCACCAACGATTTGATCGGCCGCCCTGTGCAGAAGGGCTTCGATGCCGACGGCGCGGCGGAGGCCTATCGTAAGGCTCTGGAACTCGATCCGAAAGACGATGAGACCCGCGCGCAGTTGGCGATTCTTTTGGAGTACAACACCGCTGGGGACAGGTACGGCGCGGGGGCCAAACTTGACCAGGCGATCGCCGAGTACAAGAAGCTTGGCGACAACCTGGCGGCTCTCAATATGCCACAAAATTATCCGATCGCAATGGTTCGCGCGGAGCGGATGGCTGAGTTGAAGGAGTATCTGAACAAGCAACCCGATACGGAACACAACCGCGCTCTGCTGGTCTGCGCGGAAGCTGTTCTCAGTGGATCAAAGGTAGCGGTGCAACGTGCCGGGGAGGTCTCCAGCTTTGATGCCAAACAGCGAATACTTGCCTCCGCCGGCCAAACGCTCATCGCAATCCGAGAGTACGCGTTAGCCGCCGATATATTTGAAGCGGGTGCGGCTGGAACGCAAAACCCCGCCGCCGTTGCCAACCTCGTCCAGACGCTTCGCAATACCAAGCGTAGTGAAAATCAACCTGCGCTCGTGGTGAAAGAGCCCGAGGATGTTATGCGGGTCTTTCTTGCGCGTGCTATGAAGCCGGACCTGCCTGAAAAGGACCTGACAGAGCTGGCTAGCCCGTGGTTATTAGAGGGCCAAGATCCCGGCGCCATGAAGGCTTTCCGGCGCGGATTGCTTCTTGGTATGGCCAAAAGGCAAGACTCTGGTCTCACCATGGAGGTGACTTTAGACATTGCTCAGTCGGTCATGCAATTCTCGCGGGAGGGTAGCGACGAAACTGGATGGGTACTTCACATTAGCTACCCCGGTTCAGGACCGGCGAACTCGCAAAGTCAAGCATTGTTTGTCATCAAAGAAAACGGGAATTATCGGCTGCTCGGTGCCGCCGGTGAAAACGATGGGGTGGCGCGCCTTGTCCTCAAGCTCGCGGACGAGGGTCAAATAGAGGGTGCGAAAACCTGGCTGGATCGAGTTCGCCAGGAGCAGGCCGCGGGCGGCGGTGACGATCCGTTGAGCGGACCGTTATTTGCGCGCTTTTGGCAGTCAGGACAAGCTGCGGATTTGCGCGCTGTTCGTGTGGCTGCGGCAATCCAGTTGGCAACGTCAAGAAAGAGCAGTGACAATGCGGCAGGTGTACTTGGAGACGCTCTCCAGGAAGCAAATGAAACGGCGGCCAATGTCATTTTGGCCGCGCTCACAGAGGCGTACTTCAATTCAGGACAGTACGCGAATTCGTTGACCATGGGTGAGCGCCTCTTGGAAGCGGCGCCACAATCGCCCACTGCTCTGCGACTGGCATTACGTGCCGCGTATGCCGCGGGAGGACAGAAAGAGGCGGATCGGATCGCAACAACCAATCTGGATCGGTTCAAGAACAACGTGGTTGCCCTGCGAGGCGTGGCTGTCACAGCTATGGTTTTTGGCGACACGACACGTTCAAATGAAATTGAAAAGCATCTCATCGATTCTGGCCGGGCACAGGCAAACGACTACAACCAACTCGCGTGGGGAGACCTCATGGCGGGAAAAACAACCGCATCAACTTTGGAGATCGCCAATAAGGGCATGCTGCTCGGAGGAAACGAATCCACCGGAATGATGCACACTTTGGCCGCCGTCGACGCAGAACTCGGAAAAGAAGCGGAAGCGCGCGCTGTCCTGCTGCAACGAATGAAATTGTTGGGACAGCCAGAACCGGACGATGATGACTGGTACGTTTTGGGTCGTATCGCTGAGCAATATGGGCTGACCGAGGAGGCCGCCGGGATGTATCGCAAGCTTGAGAAGCCCACCAACGAATTAATGGTGGCAGCGTCCAGTTATGCTCTCGCCCAACGCAGACTGAGAGCGATAGAGACTGCAAAACAAAATGCGCCAACCCGATAGCTTTTCCTCCAAACCGGGGAAGATGGCAAAGAGAAAGAGACCAGTGATAGGGATTGCTGGTCATTTATTACACGCGCTCCAACGAACCTTGAGCCTCTGCCACGCAGGCTGGTGCCCTCCGGTTCTTGCGTCAATAGGTAGCGGTTGCGACCGGCGCCAATGTGCTACAATGTAGCACATGAGGAAAGCCTCCGTCCGCGATCTCCACATCCGCACCTCTGAGTTGGTGCGCGAAGCATCTGCCGGCGCTCTCATTGTGATTGAGCGGCGTGGGGAACCGGTTGCCGAATTGCGCCCGATCTCAGAAAAGCCCGCTCAACCAAGGCTGCCGAATATGACGGCTCTCTGGCGGCGCTTTCCGGCCGTGGCCGCCGATAGCGGGCGCTTTCTCGAAGAAGATCGCTGATATGTATCTCGATTCGGCCTACGTTGCTAAGTACTACGTCAACGAACCGGATGCCACTGCGGTTCGTAAACTGATCATGCGGGCGGAGAGTATTTGCTCCTCATCCTGGGCTTTGCTCGAAGTGACCTCTGTTTTCCGCCGTCATATGCGCGAGGGGTCGCTCACATTGGCGCAGGGCCGGCAACTGATGGCCGTTTTTGAAACGCACGTCCAGCGCGGTCTGTGGCATCTGATACCCGTGAGTGAGGCACTATTGCGCAGAACCGTGAAGCTGGTCCGCGGACTTCCCCCAAATGTTCCCCTTCGTGCAGGGGATGCAATTCACTTGGCCACTGCGCTCGATCAAGGAGAGCCGGAGATTTGGACTAATGATCGCCACCTTCTCGCTGCGGCGAGTCACTTCGGGATCTCCGGCAAGAGCGTCTGAGTGTTTACTGCCCGACGCTTCAGCAGCCCTTTAGCCTGGGCCCAGGTAGGCTGGCGGCTTTCCGGCTCCGGCGTCAAATAGGTAGCGAGATACCTTTGCGCGCACCACCGCCAGCGCGCGAGGCGTCCATTTTTCAGTATCTGGCGCCGGTGCAGCCGAGCCCCGTTCCAATTGCGCATGCGGGAGAACCAACAATGTCAGAATGCTGAGACGGGTTCCCCGAACTTCATCTTCGTGGACGGCGATGGTCTGCCGTTCCGGCAAGCGGATGTCTGGCCGCGCTGCCGCGTTGGCCATCTACAAAATTCAGTGGCAGGTTTCCGAGACTGCCTCAAACCCCTAGTTCACTTTCTCGTAGATAAGCTTCTGGTCCGCTTCGCCCATCGGGCTCTCCAGATGATTGTTCACGGTCAGCGTCTTGCCATCGGGTGAGAGCACATAGACCCGCTTCATCGATACGTCCTGATCGTTGAAGGTCAGCTTCACGGTGGAAGAAATGTTTCCCGCTTCCCAGGTGGTCTTGACTTTGGCATCGCGGGGTCCCATTTTGACGGCTGATTCCACGTTGTCGGTGGTGGTGTTCAGCGTGTACTTTTGAGGGCCTTGCGCGGTCGCGGCGTCCACGTTGATCACCACCGTGGGCTCCTTGTGGTCGATCACGTCGGTTTCACTATCGGGTGGAGGAAGCGGGCCAAAGTCGCTCTTAGCGGTGTTGAGCTTCCAGGTTCCGCTGTAGTTCGGTTTGCTCCCGGAAGCGGCAGAAGCGGCAGGCACAACCACCGCCGCGCTTACATCGCCAGTCGCCTTTTCGTAGATAATCTTCTGATCGGCCTCACCCATGGAAGAACTGAAATGCGTATCCTTGGTCAGGATCTTTCCATCGGCGGACAGGGTCCAGACATCTTTCACGTCAACGTCCTGATCCTGAAACTTTAGCTTCGAAGTAACGGTCAAAGCTGGTCCATCCCACTTGGCCTTGCTCTTGATTTCCAGGCCGCCCGGAGTGTTCACGGTCTCCGATCCGTCAAAGTTGTAAGTAATCGTGTAGTCTTGCTTGCCTTGTTGGGTATCGGCAATCACGGCATCCCTTAGACCTGCGTCGGTCTGGATGACGGTGTGAGTTTCACTATCCGGCGGGGGAAGGGGACCGAAGTCGCTCTTACCAACATTCAGTTTCCAACTTCCCGCAAAATTCGTTTTGGTTTGAGCAGTGGCGGTGAGCGCCAACGCGGCGACGGCCAGGGTCGCAAGCATGGCTGCCCGCTTCAGACGATACATGGTGAATTCTCCCTTTGACTGACTGGACTTTCTGATTCTACCTGTTCTGACTGTATAGTGTAGCGTGCCGTTTGACCTGCGGCGCGCCGTTTCACCCCTTCCTCGCCCATGCAACCGTTAGCAAACGGTTAGCTACTGCAAGCTCTCCAGATGCCACCCGTCCTCGAGACGCTGAAAAGTTGCCGTCATCGTCTTGCCATCCACCTTTTGGTCCAGATCGCGGCTGGAACCAGGGGTGCGCAGCGCGTCGAAAGCGTTTTCAAAATCGTGATACAAAGGGCTCGGCTCAAACGACATCTGTACCTGCGCAACCGCCGTCGAGGTGCTGGTGCGCTGAATCGAACTGATGTTGCCGGGGGCCCAATGGCCCGCCGTCAGCACCAGCTCTGTGGCGCTATCCTGCCGCAGCGCACCGCCGGCCGCGCCGGGCACGCACAAATTGGTTTGACCACTGCAGTCCAGGACGTGGTTCTCCTGGAGCTGGTCGTAAGCCTTCGAAACCATGGGCGCCGTGGTCCGGTCCGGCGGCGTCGAGCTGAAGCTCATGGTGATGCCGGAAGTATTATTCTCGCGCAGAAGATTTATCGCTTCGGGATACTCGAGCGTGGTCCCTCCCTTACCGCAGCCAGCCAAGATGCCGCACGCGGCGAGAATTCCGCAGACTCCCAGCGCCACCCCGAGCAACCTCCGAGCCTCGGAAAGCGTCCATACCTGGGTTGACTCGCGCATGTCCTCGAAAAAAGAGAGTGAGATACTGATTATAAACGCTGTGGTACGCAATGCTGTTAGTGGCACGTTGAAGAGCCTTCTCTTGTTTATTGCTCTCATGTCGGCATTAGCCGCCGATCAGAGCATGACCCGGAGCCAGTTGGTTTCCTTTGTCCAGTCGTCGATCAAGATGCATTACGACGACCGGCAATTAGCGGAGTACCTGCGCCATGTGAAGCTCACCGAACGGCTGGACGACGATACCATGGAGGAACTGCAGAACCTGGGCGCCGGCGCCAAGACCGTGGGAGTTTTGCATGACCTGCGGGACAGTTCTGAAAAGCTTCCCGATCCGCCCCCGCCGCCGAAGAAAGCCGTGGCGGTGCCCAAACCTCCTCCCGACTCCGTCGAACAGGCCCGGATCTTGGACGCGGCTCGCGATTATGCCCTCAACTACACCCAGGAACTACCGAATTTTCTGTGCCTGGAGTCCGTTAAGCGTTCCATTGACAAGAACCTTCGGGACGAGCCGGGCAACGAGAGCTGGCAAGGTGTGGATAGCTTCATCGCGCGGCTTAGCTTCAACGAGCAACATGAAGACTACAAAGTAGTCATGCAAGGCAGCAAGGCCGTGAATGACCTCGACATCATGAAGATGGGTGGCGCCACCTCGCGAGGCGAGTTTGGAAGTATGATGCGGGAGATCTTCGAACCGGAATCGGACACGCGCTTCGACTGGGATCATTGGGGGACGTTGCGGGGACAAAGGGTCTATGTGTTTCGCTACGACATCGACCAGCCCCATTCCAAGTGGAACATTCAGTGGGAGAACGACGAACCCGTTATCTTTGCCTATCGGGGCAAGGTCTACATCGACGAAGCCACGTATAAAATCGTCCGCATCACTCAATCGCCGTATGACATGCCCACCTCTTATCCTGTCAAGGCGTCCGACACGGTGTTGGATTATGCTAACCAGAAGATCGGTGACACCGAGTTTCTGCTTCCCGCCAAAGTAGTTTGGACCTCCCGCACCATTCGATATATCAGCAAGAACGATGTGGACTTCCGCTTGTACAAGAAGTTCGGCGCCGACACCATCATTAAGTTCGATACCAATCCGGAAGACCAGCTCAAAGAAGAGAAGAAGTAGCCGCCCCCGCGCGGGTACAGCCTGACTAAGGATCGCCGGCGGGGAAGCTTTCGGCTCCAAAACGCGATAAGCTAGCCGATAAGTCAACAGACATGTCCGGGGAACCGCTCTCAATGACGAAGCAGTGTGCTTTGAGTGACGAGCCCTTGCACGGACCGCTATTGGGCCAAGCCAACTCTGCCATTCTCGAACTCGCGCTGGACGCTTATGTCGAGGTGGATGCGGAGGGGCGGATCTGCGAGTGGAACACGGCGGCGGAGAACACCTTTGGCTGGAAGCGCACGGAGGCCATCGGGCAGGATTGCCGAATGCTGATTCCGGCCAGGCTTCAGGACGCGTGCCAAGCCGCCTCACTTGCCGAGTTGCCGCCCAGGCCGAGGTTCGAAACTACCGCGGCACGGCGCGATGGAAGCGAGTTCCCCGTACAAGTAAGCCTATCGCGCATCGAAAGCCTGGGCCCTTCTCATGTAGCCGCCTTTGTGCGTGATCTTACCGAATCCATGCTGGCAAGAGCGCATGCCTTGGAGTTAGAGGCGCGAGTCGAGAATATTCTGGACCACATCCAGGACAGCTATTTCGAAGTCGACATGCGCGGCAAGTTTCAATTGTTGAACAGTGCTGGCGTTCAAAAGCAGACCGGCTATGGCTCGGATGAACTGCTCGGGAGAAGTTTCAAGATGAGCAACACTCCCGAAGAGAGCCTGCGGATCCAGGAGGCTTTCGGCAAGGTGCTGGCGACGGGAATTCCCAACGAGTGCTTCCCCTGCACTTCTGTCGGCAAGGAAGGAACAATCAGGCACCAGGAACTCTCCATTACTCTCCGCAAAGACATGTCGGGAAAGGTAATTGGGTTCGCTTGCATCAGCCGCGACTGCACCGAGCGGATGTTGCGGGAGGCGGAACTGGCGCGAGCCAAAGAGGCCGCCGAATTGGCCAACCGAGCTAAAGGCGAGTTTCTGGCCAACATGAGCCACGAAATCCGAACCCCGATGAACGCCGTTGTGGGATTGACTTCGCTCCTCCTGGACATGCCCCTGGAAGCCGAGGTTTGCGATTACGTGGAAACCATCCGGACTTCGGCGGATTCGCTGCTAACCATCATCAACGATATCCTCGATTTTTCCAAAATCGAATCCGGCAAACTGGAACTGGAAAATCGCCCCTTCGACCTGACCCGCTGCGTGGAAGACTCGGCCGACTTGCTGCGAACCCGCGCGGCGAAGAAAGGGCTGGAGCTGATGATCGAGATCGGCGGCGAAGTCCCAGCCTGGGTCTTCGGCGACGTCACCCGGTTGCGCCAGATTCTCGTCAACCTGGTCAGCAACGCCGAGAAGTTTACTGCCGCGGGTGAGATTGTGGTCACAGTTCACTCAGAAAACGACGCCGAAGGCAGTTCAGTGCTGCACTTCGCGGTCCGCGATACGGGCATCGGAATTCCCCCCGAAGGTATGGAGCGTCTGTTCCGGTCCTTTAGCCAAGTGGATGCTTCGACCACGCGCAAGCACGGCGGTACAGGTCTGGGATTGGCCATCAGCAAGCGCCTGACCGAATTGATGGGCGGGCGGATTTGGGCGGAAAGCGAACCCGGAAAGGGATCCACGTTTCAGTTTGTGATTCCGGAGCGCGCGGCTTCGGCCCAGCAGTCATTGGTCTTGGATCGTGCCAACTGGGCCGGCAAAAAAGTCCTGATCGTCGACGACAACGAGACCAACCTCAGAATCCTCGACCAGCAACTGCGGAAATGGATGCTCGCGCCAGTCAAGGCCTCGACCCCCGCGGCCGCATTGCAGTTATTGCAAACGGACCGCTTCAGTTTGGCGCTGTTAGATTTCAATATGCCGGAAATGGACGGGCTTCAATTGGCCCGCGCCATCTCGCGGTTGAACCTTACACCGAAGATGCCGATGGCGATCTTGAGTTCCTCCGGATCTTCGCTGAAGGAGCTGCTCCAGGATGGCGGCAGCAATCCTCTGGACGCTTTCCTGACCAAGCCGGTAAAATCTCATCTGCTGGCGGAGGTAGTCAGCCGCTTGCTCGCCCACTCTGCCGCGCCCCCTCATCGCCCAGCCAACGAAATCGATCACGGTTTGGCCCAGCGGCATCCGCTCCGTATCTTGCTGGCCGAGGACAATGTGGTCAACCAAAAAGTTGCCGTGCGGCTGTTGCAGCGGATGGGTTACCAGCCGGACGTCGCTGCGAACGGGTTGGAAGTCCTCGACGCGATCGAGAAACGTGACTACGATCTCGTCCTCTTGGACGTCCAGATGCCGGAAATGAACGGTTTAGAGGTGGCCCAAACGATCACCGGAAGCGCTTGGGTTGGCAAACGTCCTCATCTGATTGCGCTCACGGCAAACGTGATGCAAGAAGACAGAGCCGAATGCCTGGCTGCCGGTATGGCGGATTTCTTATCGAAGCCGCTCGACATTGCGCAGCTACAGCGGGCCTTACTGAGGCTCAGCCCGGCTATCCCCGTCTAGCTCTAGCCCTGAACGTAAGTGAGGGGATTGATTGGCGCTCTCCTAACTTGACACAGTATACGTGCGCACGTATACTGTGATCATGAACGTGACCCTCTCCATCGATGATGAGGTGATCCAGCGCGCCCGCCGCCAAGCTGAAGCCATGGGAACCAGCGTCAACCAGCTCATCCGGGACTACCTGGAGCAACTGGCAGGTAAGACCAATCTGGCGCAGGACGCAAAGGAGTTCGAAAGCCTTTCCCGCCGGGCCCAAGGCGATTCACGAGGCTGGAAGTTCAACCGCGAGGAACTTCACCAGCGCCCATGAAAGGCTTGGCCTTCTTCGACACCAATATCCTGGTTTACACCGACGACGCATCGGCCCCATCGAAACAGTCCGAGGCGATTCGGCTGATCGCGGATCATCAGCGGAACGGGCTCCTGGTGACCTCGCTGCAGGTGATGCAGGAATATTTTGCCGCAGCCACCAGGAAACTTGGCGTCGATCCGGAACTGGCGCAGCGCAAGGTGGAATTGCTGGCGCGCGGGCGGGTGGTCTGCTTTAAGCCTTCTGATGTGGTCGCAGCGATCGAGTTGCATCGGCTGACGCGAATCTCCTTTTGGGACGCGCTGATCGTGCATGCCGCCCGCCTGGCCGGCGCGGCCGTGCTCTACAGCGAGGACCTCCAACATGGCACCTCGCTGGGAGGTGTGCCGATTGTGAACCCCTTCAAGCTGCCCTGAGGTGGCGCGGCAGACCAGCGCCATGATCGATATGAGTTTCGATCACACCGGTTCGGCAATACTCACGACCACATGCTACATACTCAACTACAATAATGTAGTATCATCAAGCTATGGCTAATGTGGCTGCGAGCATTCGCATTCGACCGCTGGCCAACGATCTCCTCAATCTCCTCTCCGCCAAACTGGGGCAACCCAAGGCTAGCGTGGTTGAACGAGCACTTGAAGTTCTTGAGGAGCGTGTTTATTGGGAAGAGGTTCGGGAGGCGTTCGCCATTGGCGAACCTGAAGAAATGCGGGCTGAGCGTGAGTTGTGGGATTCAACCGCGAATGATGGGCTCGCCGGAGAGCGTTGGTAGTGCGCCGGGGTGAGATTTTGCGCCGCGGCGAGATTTTATGGTGCGATCTCGAGCGACGCCAAGAGCATAAGCAGGGTGAGGTCCGGCCAGTGATCGTTGTATCGGCCGACGCCTACAACGAAACGCGAACTCCTTTGGTGGGCATTGTCCCGCTGACCCGTGCCGTCAGCAAGAATCCTCTGCACGTCGCGCTTTCTGTCGCTGAGACCGGACTCGCCTCCCCATCCACTGCCTTGGTAGACCACGCCCGATTCGTCGACCGGTCCCGAATTAGGGCCGAGGCCGCCGGGAGGCTGACACACGCCGCCCAGGCCCGGGTGGACCAAAATCTTGCGCGCGTTTTCGGCTTGGCGGCCATAGCGAAACGCGGACCGGGCGCTTTGGGTTAGCCGGTTCGGCGGCGAACCCGTCGCCATCGGGTAGAATTGAGCTTCTGAGATATTGCCCCGTCCGCGCTGCTCTCTGAAGCACTCGACCCATGCTCATCAAGCTCGGCTACGACATCCAGTTCGATATTCCGGTCGAGGTCCCGATCGTCGCGATGCTCCACGTCCACCCGAGCCGCTTCTCCGATTTGAGGGAGCCCGATCATCTGCGCATCACACCAGTGGTACCGGTCGACTATTATCACGATTCGTTCGGAAACATGTGCTCGCGCTTCGTAGCGCCTGCCGGACAGCTACAGTTGTGGAACTCGACCCTGATCCAGGATTCCGGCATCCCCGAGCCGGTCGCGCCCGAGGCGCGGCAATTGCCCGTCCACCAGATCCCACATTCGGCGCTCGTGTTTCTGTTGGCGTCCCGCTATTGCGAAGCGGATAGCTTCATGGACATAGCGGGCGAACTGTTCGGCGGGACCACTCCCGGCTGGGCTCGTGTGCAGGCAATCTGCGACTGGGTTCATGCTAATGTCACTTTTGGCTATCAATATGCCAGTCCGCGCAGGACCGCGCGCGATGTCTATGCGGAACGTACTGGCGTATGCCGCGATTTTCAGCATCTGGCGATCACGTTTTGCCGCTGCATGAATATTCCAGCGCGCTACGCAACCGGATATTTAGGCGACATCGGCGTGCCGGTAACCGGGCCGATGGATTTCAGCGCCTGGTTCGAGGTTTACCTGGAGGACCGCTGGTGGACCTTCGACGCCCGGAACAATCAGCCGCGGATTGGGCGCGTTCTGATGGCCACTGGCCGGGACGCGGCCGACGTGGCGATTACTACATCCTTTGGCTCCGCCTGGCTGAAGAATTTCACGGTGGTCACGGAGGAAATCGCCACGCCGTAAGAAAGGGTCTGGTTCTGCCACTTGCTTTTCGTACCTCATTTGAGGCAAGCTAGATAGTTTTCTTCCTTGTTTGGAATTTTTCGCATGCTGCTGAGAGTGCTTTATCACGACCACTGCTTCGACGGGGCCGCTTCCGCCGCGTTCTTCAGCCGTTTTTATGAAGACCGGTTCGCGCCGGGCGTGGCTCTGGCATTTACCGGCCTGGCGCATAAAGCTTCCCAGTTGTTCGAGGACAACCTGTTTGACGGCGACGTCAATGCCATCGTCGACTTCAAGTATTCGCCCAATCCCAAGCTGGACTGGTGGTTCGATCATCATCAAAGCGCTTTTTTGAGCCCGGAGGATGCCGAGCATTTCCGGCGTGACACCAGCGGGCAGAAAATGTTCGATCCGGCGTACCGGTCCTGCACCAAGTTCATCTCGAACGTCACTCAAGACAAGTTCGGCTATCACGCCCCCGATCTCGACGAGCTGGTTTCCTGGGCCGACATCATCGACGGCGCCCTCTACGCCAGCGCCCGCGAGGCGGTCGAGTTGCGCGAACCGGCGATGAAGCTGACTTTGCTCATCGAGAGCGCCAACGGTTCCGAAATCATCCACCGGATTATCCGCAAAATGCGGCATCAGACGCTCACCGAGATCGTCGCCGCGCCTGAAATTGAGGCGCTCTATGCGCCGCTCTATGAGGCCCACGTGCGGTCGATCGACATCATCCGCAAACGGGCGCGCGCGGAAAACGGCGTCATCACCTTCGACCTGATTGGCGACGACATCGCCGGCTACAACAAGTTCATCCCCTACTATCTCTTTCCCAACTCAACCTACACCGTTTCCGTCAGTACCTCCAGCTTTCGAACCAAAGTGTCGGTCGGATCCAACCCCTGGGCCCCGCAAACGCCCGTTCACAATCTCGCTTCGATTTGCGAACGGTACGGCGGCGGCGGGCACCCCCGCGTGGGCGCGATCAGCTTCGAGATCGGCGCGATCGAACAGGCCCGCAAAGCGGCCGCGGAAATCAAGACCGAGCTGGAAACTGCGCTTCCGGCCTAGGACTGACTTACCAGGCCCGGGGAGCGCAAGTCGTCCCAAAAGATTGCCCAGCCGTTCCATTTGCGCAAGCACATTTCCTGAAGAGAATCGTTGTGTAAGGACGATGTCGGATGAACATCTCCTCTTGTGGTTCCTCTCCCTTGGACCCCACTCTCCGGAGTGGGGCTTTTTTTGTAGAGAAATCTTCCTGGGCGCCGCTACCGGAAACTGCCGTGGACAATGGGACGACAACCACCCCGGCGCTGGTTCATAAGCCCTGCAGGAAAGGATTGTGTGCCCTTTCCCGGCCAATCGTAGTGTTGGGACCGTGTCCGGGAATAACGACAGCCGCATCCGGAAAGGTCAGAAGCTTATCGCGAATGGAACGCAAAATCGCCCGGCCGTCCCCGCCCGGCAAGTCGGTGCGCCCGATGCTGTCGCGAAACAGCGTGTCCCCGGCCACCAGTTTCCCTTCCGCCGGAATCCAGAGACTCATGCTGCCCTGCGTGTGCCCCGGCGTCAAAAGGACCTGAAATCCGGCGTCGCCGAGCCTGATCTCGTCCGCCTCGCGCGGACTCACATCGATCGCCGTCTGCTTCGGCGTCTCCATTCCCAGCCAGCCCGCCTGCATCTCGATCTGGTCGTAAAGCGGCTGGTCTTTGGAGTTCATATAGACCGGCGCGCCGGTAGCCGCTTTCAACTTTTCCGCGCCGCCAATGTGATCGATATGAGCATGGGTGATGACAATAGCTTTCACCTTCAGCCCATGCCGCTTCAGAATCTGTTGAATCTCGGGAATATTGTCGCCGGGATCGACCACGATGGCCTCTTTCGTGGTCTCGTCGCCGAAGACCGAGCAGTTGCATTGCAGCACGCCGACGGGCAGAATCTCGTGTATCATCCTGCATTTTAGGCTAGCAGGCAGTTGCCTGGACAGTTCGGTCGACGCGGGGTTCGAATCCATAAAGGGGAGCCAGTTTTGATTTAAGCCTGTTTCTGTCACTTCGCCGCCAGTTCCCGCTTGTGCCGACTCGTTCGCAAGCGCAATCATGTCAAACGGTTGCCGCCAGGCCGGAACGATCTTGCCGTCCTTCCAGACCGAGTTCGACACGACGAAATCGAGCAATCGGCGTTTTTCGGCGGCTTGCTGTTTTTCGAACAGCCTGTGCATGTTTCGTGTGAGTTCGAGCAGCCGGATGCCCGCGTCCATGTATCGACCGTCCGCAGTTCCGAATCCGTTGATTTCAGCCAGAATCCGCGCTTGCTCCTGCCGATACTCGCCCGCTTTTCGTTCGAACAGGGAAAGGTCGATTCTGCCGTCGAGCCGGTCTTCATACCTGACATCCAGGCGGTTCTGCAGCCGAGTGTGCTCCTGTTGGAGCCTCGCTACCGATTCGTCTCGGAAGCGCTTCTGGTCCCCGTGGCTCTCACGGAGCGCGGTGGCGATCCAGTCCACGATGTCTTCGTCGATCGAGATGCGCCTGAGCATCGCCGCGTAGGCGTCCTCCAGCGTCTCCTGACGAACATAGGGCTGGACAAAGGAAAACAGTGGCCGGTCTTTTTCGCACGCTCCCCAGGCGGCGATCCAGAGCGGCCTGAGCAGCGAGCCAAAGATCGCGAGGAACAATTGACTCGTAAGCAGCCGTGTAAGTCTCGCCCCGCCATTCGAACTCGCCCGAATAGACGCGGTTCCGCAGTATCTTGTTCACGGTCGATTTCTGAATGGGGCATCCGCGCGTCAGGTGTTCGCTCTGTGCAACCGCAGCGAGTTCTTTGACGGAATGCCGCCCGGTTGCGCAGAGTTCGTAGAGGCGGCGGACCAGTGGCGCCAACGCCGGGTCCGGTACGATTGTGCGCTTGCCATTCGCGCCGTCGGCATTCAGATATCCGATTGGAGCGTACCACGGCCAGATTCCCTGCGACGCCTTCTCCACCATGCCCTTGCGAGTTTCCTCGCTCAGGTTGTCGATGAAGTTTTTTCGCCATCAGCACCTTGATGCCGTGGATGAACTTCTCGGAGGAGCGCGATCCCTCGCTGATGACAGTTGCCTCTTTGACGAAGTGAACTTCAAGGCCGCGGATTTCGTCGATGGTCACCCAATCGCGGAAATTGCGGTACAGGCGGTCGGTCTTTTCCACCAGCAGGACGCGGCATTGCGAATTCTTTCTCAGGTAGCCGACCATGGCATCAAAGCCCGTTCGGCCGGCCCGCTTCGCCGTTTCGACATCCGAGAAGGCAGCACCAATTTTCAGATGGTGGTCCTGCGCATAACTGCGCAGCAACTTGTCCTGCGCGGGGATTGAGAAGCCCTCCTTCGCCTGCTCCTGCTAAGAAACGCGGGCATACATCACAGCAGTCCGGCACTCACGGCGATCAGCCTTTTGCGGAGACATGTTGTTCTCGAAGTCTATCAGCGGAGCTGGACTTCGCACAATCCTCCCGATCCCATTGCGCCAGGAGGCCGATGAGCCCTTCTATGTTCGATTGCATTTCTCGGGCGCTTCTCAAATTGAGTTTCTTTCCCGAGTGGCGCTCCCAGAATTCGAGCAAGGCCTTGTTACGAGAATTCGCACATTTCGCCTGCTCGCCGAAGGCGTGCTCATCGACCGGAATATGTGCGGGCTTTGCCATCCGAACGCCCGGCCGCGGAAATTTCGCGAGCCTACAGATAACGGCCCAGAAAGCAGATTTTGGACATGTTTTTTGGTGAAGAATTGCAGGGCGTTCAAAAGAGCACGGTTGCAGCGCTTTGCAACTATTTGCGACAAATTGCGACATTTTTCGAGGGTCACGGCAATCTGCAACAAGTTGCAACGTTCTGCGACAGCCAGACAGCCCGGACCGATGCGAATCGGCAACAAAAACCCGGTAGTGGAACATAAAGGGATTGTCGGACGAGGTGGTGTTTTTTCACTCGCAACGAGTGAGCGGTCAGTCGTTTCCGCTGTCGGACAAACTGCGCCGAGTGTTCGACCGATGTTCGACGCTGGAATCCCACGTCGGAAAAGCGCCGAAAAATCGCAGTGGGTTAATCACTGACCGAACAAAGATCGGACGCGCACCGAAGAAGCCGAACAAAGGTGATCGGTGCAGAGCGCGCGATCCCTAAGCCGACAGGCTTAGGGATGGTGTCTTGTCTTCGACCATGCGCGGAGCGCCGCGCCCGCATGGCGGGGAAAATGTTCGCACCTGTGCTGCCCGGCTACACGGGAATCTCCGAGCCTATAGAATAGAAACAGCCATGCACGCAGCAAACAACATTTCGCTTCCTGAGCCATTGCTGGCGGAAATCCAGAACGCGGCGCAGGCGGAACACCGCACCGTCGATGAAGTGCTCACCGACGCCGTGAAGCGGTATGTCGAAGATCGTTCGTGGACGAAGCTACTGGACTATGGCGCGGAGCGGGCAAAGACGCTCGGCATCAAAGAGTCCGACATCGATCAGTTGATTGCCGAGTCCCGCGCTGAGCAGCGCGGCCATTGAGCCCTAATCAAACGGTAATCAGTGCCACGCTCGATACGAGCGTGTATATCAGGGCGCTGCATTTCGGCGGTCCGGCGACTATAATCATCGGCCACGCGCGGGCCGGAAACATCCGCATCGACATTTCGGACGCGATAGTGGCCGAGACGAACCGTGTGCTGCGCGATAAGTTCCAGTGGGACGGGTATTCGCTCCAGGATGCGAGGGAAAAGCTGCTGGCCCTCGGTAATCACGTCTCCCCGACCGAAACACTTCACGTCATTAAGGAAGACCCCGACGACGACCGCATCCTCGAATGCGCGGCCACCGCCAAATCGGACTTCATCGTCAGTGAAGACAAGGACTTGCTTCGCCTGGGGCAATTCGGTAATGCCCGGATCTTATCGGTCCGGGATTTCATCAATCTCGCGCTCACGCCAGGGTAAGCGGTATGACCCTACGTCCACCTCCGATGGGGTCCCTGGCTTTTCTTCGCGAGGTTTGGGAGGTGCTTCTTCAGGCGCTCAGGTTTTGAAGTGGCAGATCCCGAGTCAGAGAGCCACGCACGTCCCGTTTGGGTCAAGCCGCCAGAGTTTGGTGCCGATTGAATCGGTGTAGCCAGCCTAGCCGCCTAGCCCCGAACGTAAGTGAGGGGACCTGCACTGTTGGCTTCTCCGCCTCGAACTCCGCCTCGGACAGTGAATGTTTCTCTTGCACCCCGAGCCAGCAGCGACAAGGTTATTTTGGAGAAAGTGTGAGAGTCGATCGATTCATACTCACCGGTCCACCTGGAGCCGGCAAGACCACAATCCTCCGCCGGCGCCGGACGCACGATGCCGGAGTGGTCGAAGGGTTGGGGTTATACCCGACGCAAGGCGGCCCGCTTGAAAGTTAGTACGTCGCTGGGTAAATCACTCCGCTGCCGGTAGTGCGCTCAGAGTGGGTGCTGTCCCTGGGCAAAAAAACGGGCCACCAAGTGGAACACGGTCACGGCAATTTCAGATTTTTCTTTCGAATTGAATCAACCGCTTACACTGATTTAAAGGTCGCAGCCGCGTCGCGGGGGTGTATGTTCGTGTCAGGAGAGCGCGTTTCGGAGATATTTCATGGCGATGACTGAGCACCTTTTTCACTGGAAGCGCGAGCCTGCAAATCGGCCGCGATCACGAGTACGAGAGCCTGGGGACTTGTTCGATCTTAGTAGCGCTGTGGATCTCCAGGACGGCCGCATCACGGCGCGCGTGGAGGACCGTCACCGCGGTATGCGAGTTCATACGCCTGCTGGCCGATCTCGACGCCCACTATCCCCCGGATGCGCCATCAGAATCATACTGGACAATCATTCCGCACACCGTTCCAAAAAAAACGCATGCATTTCTTTCCGTGCACCCCAACCCGGTTTCAGTACGTGCTCACGCCGCAGCATGGCTCTTGGCGGAACATCGTCGAGACTCTATTTGGCAAAATGACCCGTACCTTCCCGCAGCATATCCGAGTGCAATCTCTCGACGAACTCAAAGCCCGCATCCTCAAGGGCATCGCGGAAATCAACGCCGCGCCTGTAGTCCATCGGTGGAAAAACTTCAAGGCTCTCGTTTCTCTGCTCTCAAATCGGGCTCTTGGCGGATTTCGGCCACACCACACCCTGATCCTTCTTCGTTACCGGGGCCAAGCCTTTATAAACGAACTTCTGCACGCGCTGGCCGCGATAGGTTTCGGTCGTGAAGATGTTGCCCTTGGAATCCGTCGCGATACTATGCACGGCATAAAATTCGCCAGGTTGCCTTCCGCCATCGCCGAAGTTCGTCAGAATCTCCATGGTTTCGCGCTGGATGATGTGGATCTTCTCGTTGGCTCCGTCCGCTAGAAAGATGTACTTCTGTTGCGGATCCTTGGAAAACGCGATGTCCCAGACAGAGCCGTCGCCGCGAGTGTTCTTTTCGATGACCACTTCCTTCACAAACGTCCCGTCCGGTTTGAACACTTGAATGCGGTCGTTCGGGCGGTCGCAAACATAGAGCAACCCGTCATTCGACAGTTCGGCGCAGTGTACCGGATTGCGGAACTGTTTGGCCGGCGGATCGTCCGGATTGTAGGGACCCAGATTCGCATCGTCGGGCTTATTGCCGTACGCGCCCCAGTGGCGCTTGTATTGCCCGGTTTCGGCGTCGAACACGATGATGCGCTTGTTGCCGTAGCCGTCGGCGACATACAGCTCGTTCGTTTTAGGATCGACGTACATCTTCGCCGGCAGACCCAGGTTCCCGGTGTCGTTGCTATCTAGTTTCGCGCCGGATTTCCCAATTTGCGTTAGGAATTTTCCATCCTGCGTAAACTTCATCACCATGCTGTCGTGCACCGTGGCGGGTCCTCGACTGGGCGGAGGCGCGGATTCGTCGGCTGGGCCGGCGGCCGGCGCGGCGGGACGTGCCGCCGCGGGACGGGTCCCGCGGCCATTTCCGCCGATCCACACGTTCCCCTTGTAGTCGACGAAAATGCCATGATTCGAATCGGGCCACACGTAACCCTCGCCGTCTGAGCCGCCCCAGCTCTTCAGCAGATTCCCTTCCTGGTCAAACTCCAAGACGGGGGGCGCAGGAGCGCAGCAGTCGGACTCGACCACCCCGTTGCGCCGCTTGTTCGCGCCTTTCGGGGCGTTCGCCACGCCGTACAATTCCATCGCCTCCAGCGAGCCCTGGCGGTGAATGATCCAGACGTGATCCTGAGAATCTACAGACACACCAATCACGTTGCCCATCACCCAATGATTGGGCAGCGGTTTGGGCCACATGGGATCGACCTCAAACCGGGGCGCCTGCATCCCGGCAGCCTCCACCACGGCTCTGCGGTTGAGCCATATGGAACCGATTCCGAGCGCGCCGGCCAGGGCCAAAAAACCCGTTCCTTTGTAAAGATGTCGCTTTGTCATTTCCCGATCCTCCCGGTTTGGTTTGCGCAAGACAGCGGAAGCTAGTATACATGAAGACCGGCTGCGATAAACTGAGTTTCGCTTTCGCTATGCATCGCCTTACCCAGCTCGCCTCGATCGCGGCCTTGGCTACGCTCCATCTCGGCGCTCACGATATTCCTAACGACGTAACGGCGCAAGTCTTTGTGAAGCCCGCGGGCCGGCAAATGCAGTTGCTCATCCGCGTTCCGCTGAAGGCTATGCGCGATATCGAGTTCCCCAAGCGCGGGCCGGGGTACTTGGATCTCAGCCGCGTGGATGCCCTGCTCGATGACGCAGCCATGTTGTGGATCTCGGGCGACATTTCGATTTACGAGGGTGACACCCGGCTGCCGAAGCCGAAACTCGTTCGGACGCAAATATCTCTGGAATCCGACAAATCCTTCACCTCTTTCGAAACCGCGCTCGCGCATGTCATGGGTCCGCGGCTACCGGTCGAGACCAATGTGTTTTGGAACCAGCCGCTGCTCGATGTGCTGTTCGAGTATCCGATTGCGTCCGGCCAATCGAAGTTTGCCATCCATCCCGGGTTGGCGCGCCTCGGTTTGCGTGTGGTCACCAGTCTTCGATTTGTTCCGCCGAACGGCGCTATTCGCGCGTTTGAATTTATCGGCGACCCGGGTGTGGTGCCGCTGGACCCGGGCTGGCTGCAGGCGGCGCTTCGATTTGTTCAGTTGGGAT
>DATFZA010000631.1:0-2008 GCA_035314765.1 Bryobacteraceae bacterium | reverse complement strand
CCTTTGCAACGCGCCTTCCAGCTTTCCAATCTCCTGATAGGCTTTGACGGTCAGCCGCCGCCCCTCGCGTTTGTTCCACAGTTCCAGCAGGGCGTGCTGCAGCAGCGGCAGAGCGCCGGGCTGACGGCGCACGTCTTGCACGAGTAAATCCACGAGGCCAGCTTCTAACTCACACCCGACCAACTGAGCTGGCATCTCAATGGCCCGGCGCAGTTCGTCGTCCGTCATCGGTCCGACGAGGACATGGTGATCAGAAAATGCAGCCGCTAGTTCGGCATTTGCCGCGCACTTCGCGTAAAAGTCCGCGCGCATGGTCAGAATCACCAGCGTTTGACCCTGGGCGATTTTTGCCGCGTAAAGAAGGTTACGGATGAGCGCCTCGCGGAGTTCCTCCTTGCGACACAACGTGAAGACTTCCTCGAACTGGTCCACAACAACCACTAGCCGCATGTCCGGCGCATTTTCGGGTAACGATTGCCGAGCAATGAGGTGAAGCGTCTTCTCGTTCTTCTGAAATTCCGAGATTAACTCAGCAAGTGCCGGTGTGCTTTGTGCGACATTGGCAGCCCTCGAAAGCGCCACCGCCAGACTTTCAAGCGGATCAAGTCCGGGCCGGAAGATCGCGACCGGCCAACGGGCGCTGCCCGGGATAGCATCGTGCTTTAGGGCTGCGACCAAGCCGGCGCGGGCCACCGATGACTTCCCGCTGCCGGATGCACCGACGATGGCCAAAAAGCGATTGACAGGTTGGCCTTCCGCGGCAGGGCGCAATTCGTTCAAAAGCCATTGAACCAGAGCTTCACGTCCGAAGAAAAAGGGAGCATCCTCTACATCGAAAACGCGCAAACCGCGGTAAGGACATTGCCCTTCGTAAATGGCTTGGCCAGGGCCTGGGCCAGGCTCAAGGCCGCGAATACCGCAGACCAGTCGGTGGAAGGCAGCCGGGTCATCGAGCGAGTCAGGAAATTCGACCCAGGTTGTGGCAGCCAGAAACGTGGGCAGGCTGCTGCGCTCCGCCCGCTTGGCGCCGGGCAGGAGAACGGGAATCACGCGAAAACGCCTGCCGCTATCGCGGACGCGCTGATCGATGGCCGCACGCATCTCCTCGTTTTGCCAGGGGCCGAAGCCGCTGGGACCTATAAAGACGGCGCAAGTTTCCGATTCCGCCAAGGCCTTTTCGATGTCTGGTTGCCAGGAATTGCCCGGAATCAGATGCCATTTGTCCAGCCAAGCCTGGATGCCTTCCTTCGCGAGTCGGCGAGCCAACTCCTCAACGGCCGGTTTATCGGTACTGCTATGAGAAAGAAAGACGTGGAAAGGCATTGGGGCGTAGCTCTTCCGACAACCCTTTTTAATCCGAAAAAGCCGTAAGCAGTGTAGACTCTCGTAACGCGCAAGTCACACATTTGCAGCGTTCTATCGGTGACCGATCGGGTGATGTCGATTCCCGGCTGTTTCAGGGATTCAAACCGTACGGCCGGGAGTCCTGAAGAAAAAAATTCTGCACGTACCTACTGCGTTCGGACAGCGACAATCGTGTTGCTAAAACGACTGGTTTCGCAGCATACACCGCCGCCTTCTCTCCCTAGGAAGAAGATGTTGCGAAACTCTGTTGCCTTTTTCTTTTAAATGGCAACCGAATATCGCAACAGCGTTTCATGCCAGAAGACCTCGCCCAATACGATGAGCTGCAGCCGGCATTAGTGCAGCTGGTCGAAGAGGCACGAAGCGACCTTGACGACGGGGCGCGCTCCACAGCGGTTCTAATCGCTGTCCGCGGCCAATTGGTGGCGTTGGACCAGATGGCAAGCCGAGGAACTATTCCGGCGTGGCGCCCGAATGTTGTCTCAAGATCTCGACCGCCATTTTCAGCGCCTGCCGTTGCTTGTCCAACGACGATATCTCCAATTCGATCCGTGCGATCGCGGCGATTAATCCGCCGTCGACGACTGGCGGTTCACTGCTCGGCTTAGCCGGCAACTCTTCAGACGCGGTCGCAAACGTGGCG
>DATFZA010000630.1:0-4596 GCA_035314765.1 Bryobacteraceae bacterium | reverse complement strand
CGCGAACAAATTTCAAATCCCCGTCCACGGCGACCTCTCCCACATTGGCATCGCGAAGCGACACGGGCCGCTCATGAGCATCAGGGGTGTACTTCTTTGCGGCGTTAATCGCGAAGCAAGTTTGGAGTATGAAAACATCACCCTGACGCAACAACCAACTGACGCCGAGAGCGAGAAGAATGGCTAGCGCTGGCATGGTAAACGATTGATTCTAAAGACTGAATATCTATTCATTCGTCCCTTCAACGCACCCCGTACCACGACTACAACGCGCCGCCGGTTGACAACCAGCCCCACAAGGGGTTCAGAAGAAGATTTTCCATACTGTGACGACCAGCGCGTGCGTCACCATGCTGGCCCGGACGCTCTTTGCGCGGATGAACGCGATCCCGTAGAAAATTCCGGATAGAAACCCGAGCGTCGCGAAGCGCCAGTTCGGAAACTTGTGCAACGCGGGCAGGTGCGATAGTCCAAACAGCGCGGACGCGAGGATCAGGCCAACGGTCTCGTTGTGCGCCGCCTTGGCGATCAATTGCTGCAGGAATGCCCGGAAGAAGAACTCCTCCGCCAGTGCGACCACCCACAGGAAAGCGGCAAATGTCCCGAGCACCGCTAACGGAAACATCCACCAGACGAGGTGCAGCGGCGTCCGAAAGCGCGCGAAGCCGATGGCGTACGCGACCACGGCGCCTACCGGCAGAAAGAGCAGAAACATCTCCGCGCCAATGCGCCAGTCTCGCCGGCTCGGCCACCAGCTAAAGCGCACGCCGGGGAGTCCGCGAATGCACAGAACCGCGAGCAGGCCGACACGAATCCACATCAGCTTGCCAAGCGCGTTTACATCGGCGTGCGGCATGGGACGGACATAGACCTGATCGAAGAAGCTGCTCAAGTAAACCGCGGCCATCGCCGCGAGAAACAGCAGATCGGAAAACAGGCTCAACCGGACGCGCGTATAGAACAGCGAAATGACGCCGGCGGCAACGGTCAGCTTCGCCAGCGCCAACCATGCAAACGTGTGGGTGCCGAGGCTCAGCAATAGGTACGGCGCCAGCGCGCTACCGGTTAGCAACGCGGCGCGAGTGAGTTTCGATCCAGTACCGGCAAACCGCTGGCGGATTCCCTCAAACCCCGGCATCGTGTAGAATGCAAGCTCCAGCAGAAACGCCGGGACGATCGCTGTGGTGAGGGAAAGCGGAATGTGGTACTGCTGGGAAAAGAAGTAAGCTGCTATGCAGGCTGCGATCCAGATTCCCAGAACCGTCGCCAGGTACTGGCGCATCGTGCTCATTCTAGCATCGGGGCTCCAGGCAGCCGAACCGCCGGCCAATCTGCTGCGGAGAGCCGCCGCCCGCGAGACCGAGACAGCGCGCATTCAGAGCAACTACACCTATCGCCAGACCGTGACGTTGGAGGAACTGGATTCGCATGGCGCGCTGGCCGGGGAGTATCGCGAAGTCCGGGACATCGTCTTTTCGCCCACGCAAGAGCGCACCGAGCAACTGGTGGGAAAGCCCTTTCTCACGCTGCGCAATCTGAAGATGACCGAAGAGGACTTTCGCGACATTCGCGAGATTCAGCCTTTTCTGCTGACCAACGATCAGGCGTTCCTCTATGAGTCGAAGTATCGCGGCGAGGAGATCATGGACGGCGTCTCCTGCTACGTTATGGAGATTCGCCCGCGGCAGCTTCTCGAAGGCCAGCGCTTGTTCGAAGGACTGCTGTGGATCGATCAGAGCGATTTCTCCATCATTCGCAGCGCAGGCCAGGCCGTGCCGCAGATCCGCACCACTCAGCAGGAGAACTTGTTTCCGCACTTCACTACCATCCGCCGGAAGGTGGCTGGCGGTTATTGGTTTCCGGTGATGACGTATGGCGACGACACGCTGTATTTCCGCTCCGGCCCGCAGCGCGAGCGGCTGACTATCCGCTATACGGATTACAAGCGGTTTGGCACGGACACCACCATCACGTTTGCTAGCCCCGAACGTCAGTGAGGGGTTGGAAGCGCCGATCCCCTCACTGACGTTCGGGGCTAGCCGGGGGCTAGCGGGGTGGTGTCGAGTCCCGATGACCGCGCAAAGGCCCACGGTGTCCGCCGCTACTCCTGCTCCAGTGGCGCCTCCGCCGATCACGATCATGTCCCCCAGGTATGGCTGGCGAGCGCGATGATCGCAAAGGCCCACGGCGTCCACCGCTACTCCTGCGATGACCGCGCAAGGCCCACGCGTCCAGGTTAGCCACGATGACCCGGGAGTGCGCCCCACCAAGTTTGAGAACTGAGAAACCAGTATGTGACAATGACCTAAATGGCCAACCTACTGGCTCGGAAACCTCTGAGCCTCCTGCTGGACGAAGCGCGGGAGGCCGGCGACCATTGTCTCAAGCGCACGCTCGGAGTGTTCCAATTGACTGCCTTGGGCGTGGGCGCGGTGATCGGCGCCGGCATCTTCGTCATGGCGGGATTGGGCGCGCACTATGCCGGTCCCGGGCTGATGTTGTCTTTTGTTCTCTCGGGATTGGGATGCGCCTTTGCCGGACTCTGCTACGCCGAATTCGCGGCCATGATTCCGCTGGCGGGCAGCGCGTACACATACGCCTACGCTACATTGGGCGAAATTTTTGCCTGGATCATCGGTTGGGATCTCACGCTCGAATACGCCATGGGAGCGAGTACGGTGTCCTCGGGCTGGTCGAATCACTTTATTGAACTCCTCAATATATTCCATTGGAAACTGCCGCTCTGGCTGGCCTACGATCACTGGACCGCGCTGCGCACGGCGCAAGATGCCATCGCGCGAAAGATGGCGCTGGCTGCCGACCCTTCCTTGGCGCCCGGAACTCAAGCCTTTGTGGACAAGGTCCTGGCGATCACCAACGATGCATCGCCGGCGCTCATCCAGCAGGCGCATGATTTGATGAATGCTCCCCAGATTTTCGGCGTGGAAATCGGCTTCAATCTGCCGGCGTTCCTGATCGCGCTGGTCATCACCACCATCCTGGCGATCGGGATTAAGGAGAGCGCGCAATTCAACACGATTATCGTGGTCATCAAAGTATCCGTGGTGTTGTTCGTGATCGCGCTGGGCGCGACTTACATCAACCGGGTGAATTGGGGCTCGGACTGGTCGAGCTTCGCGCCGTACGGCTTCTCGGGAGTGGGGGCTGCCGCGGCGTACATATTCTTTGCCTATATCGGATTCGATGCGGTATCGACCACCGCGCAAGAAGCCAAAAATCCGCAACGGGATCTGCCGATAGGAATCATTCTTTCTTTGATGATCTGCACGGTGCTGTATATTTCGGTAGCCGCCGTGTTGACCGGCATGGTGCCGTGGCGGGACGTAAATATTGAAGCGCCCGTGGCGCGGGCTTTTCTCGATCGCGGACTGACCGGCGCTTCGCACATCATCACTCTGGGCGCCCTGGCCGGGCTAACCAGCGTGATGCTGGTAATGTTGCTGGGCCAGACGCGCGTGTTGTATTCGATGGCTAATGACGGGCTGCTTCCCAAGAAGTTCTTTGCCGCGATCCATCCACGATTCCGCACGCCCTGGAAGAACACGATTCTGGTGGGGATGCTCGCCGCTTTGGTGGGCAGCGTCACGCCCATTGACCAAATCGGGAAGATGGTCAATATCGGGACGCTGCTGGCGTTTGTTATCGTCTGCATTTCCGTCCTGGTCTTGCGCCGAACCGATCCGAATCAGGCGCGGCCGTTCCGCACGCCTTGGGTGCCGCTGGTTCCGATTCTCGGCGTCCTGTTCAACGGCTATATGATGTACAAGCTGGGCTGGGTCAACTGGGCCCGGCTGTTCATCTGGCTAGCCATTGGCCTGGTGGTGTACTTCACTTACGGCCAAAAACATAGCCGCGTACAAGCCGCCGCAGCCGAGCGTGCAACCGCCTTGGCAACCGATTGAATCTCTTTGCCTGCAAACCGCTAAGCCGCCTGCTGGCGGAGTCTGAAGGGGAGCAATCCTTAAAGCGGACGCTGGGTCCAGGCTCGTTGATTGCGCTCGGAATCGGGGCCGTCGTGGGAGCCGGCATCTTCACGCTCACCGGCGTCGCCGCGGCCGAACACGCCGGACCCGCTATCGTTCTTTCCTTTATCGGAGCAGCCATTGGCTGCGCATTTGCCGGCCTGTGCTACAGCGAATTCTCCACCATGATTCCGATCGCCGGCAGTGCTTACACCTATACGTACGCGACCATGGGCGAGATGCTGGCGTGGATTATCGGATGGGATCTGGTGCTCGAATACGCCGTGGGAGCAGCCACCGTGTCCATCGGATGGTCGCAAACGCTGGTGGCACTGCTGCACAATTTCGGTATCGATCTGCCGCTGTCGCTGGTGGCGTCCCCGTTCCAACCCGTGGCGCTCGCGAACGGCGCCACGGCGTATGGCGCGATCAATCTTCCGGCTGTCCTGATCGTGTGCGTGATCACGTCGGTTCTGATCATCGGAATTGGCGAGTCGGCCAGGGCTAATTCGATCATCGTGGTCCTAAAACTGATGGTTATCGTGGTTTTTATCGCCATCGGGTGGGCCTACATCAAGCCCGCCAACCATGTCCCGTTTATCCCGCCGAACAC
>DATFZA010000629.1:0-25637 GCA_035314765.1 Bryobacteraceae bacterium | reverse complement strand
CACAAGCCAGCCCTGGACGGCTCAGAAAACTGTCCTAGATGGGTTTCCGTTGTGGCCCGATGGCGACTATGACCGGCAGCCCCTGAGCTGGTATTACATGTCGCGACGGCGCCGACGTGACTGGCAGGAGACCGCCCCGTGCGTCGTCAGCCATTCGCGTAGCGTCGCGTTGCACCCCGTCAGCCCGCCCATGCGCTTTGTTGGTCCAGATGTTTATGAGTTTGAGACGGGCGGCCCGGCCCGTCGCTATTCGTACCTCGAATGCGCCGCACTTCAGGGATTCCCTGAGTCCTTTCGATGGGTCGATGTCAGTCTTGCGCTCAAATACCGGCTAGTAGGCAATGCCGTGCCCCCGCCGCTCATGAAGGCTGTAGCAGCTCCGCTCGTCCGCCTGATCAACTAGCAGGAGCAGACGAGCATTCATGTGAGGGGGAGCGCTAGGAGGTGCTCCCTGTTCGCTTCAAGCCAGTCGCGCATTGGCTGGCTCGCGTCTGGATCGTGCTCGCAGATTCTCATCCGGTCGAACGTTAGAGTAGTGGTTCCAGATTTTCGGCCTCGGTCATCTTCATCCATGACAAAGGGCGCCGCGAGAAACGTAATGCACACGCTCCGATGATGACGCGAGAAAAACGTCCAGAAGTAGGCGGGTTCTGTCTCGTTTCCCTTTCCGCGCCAATCCGTTCTGCCCGTGGCGCAGTTACCTAGGGCAATCAGGCGAGGGAACCGCCGGTCGCCGAAATTCTTGACGACAAGGACGTCCCAGCCGCCGTCTCCGCCTTGAGGCGCCTTTTTCCTTTTCGGCGGTCCGAGCTCCGGGATCAAATCACTAATGTTTCTTAGAAGCGTGAGATACGTGGGAACTCCCGGCGTCTTCCAGGGTGCCCCGATCCGGATTGCATCCCCGCCGAAGTACCTTTGCGCCGCACGCGCGACCAGCGTCTCGAACTCGAATTTGCGGATGTGCTGCGTGATGTTCGCGGCATTCGCCAGGCTCAGACCGAGACAGAAGAGGTAGGACGAACCGTGCTCTGGCACGCTAGGCCGGAGCAGGTATCCATCGAAGGCGAACGGATACGCGTCCCGGAGTTGCCGTTTCCGCGAGCCAAGCTCATCGAAGATTACCTGCGCGAAGTGCTCTGGTTCGTCATCCTGTTCGCCGTTAAGCGATTCGAGCTCTTCCTTCAACCCGCTGATCGTAAAAGACTTGTGTCCCGCCCACGCTTGCATCTCGACCACGTCGGCGACATCGGCGGCAGACCTCATGACCGCCTCCGGGATTCGCTGGTGCTGGATTCTTTGGCCGTCAGATTGAGCCTGGCTTTCTTGTAGGCGTTTTCTAATTCTTGAAATGCCTCGCGAACCGCAGTGTCCTCCCGCACATCGAAGAGGTTTACGAGGCAATCTTCGATGCTGTACGCCGCGGTACGCAACTTCGTCGCAATTTCGGTTGCCTTGAACTCGGTGTAAAGGAGAGCGGTATTAATGTCACGTTTGAGGCGGAAGTGCTGAAGGGCTTTGGGGCTAGAAAGGACTACGTCGAGTTCTTTCTGCCTACGGCTGTTGATGACGGGAGGGTCTTTTTTTGTGCCTATAACCCAGCTGAGGAACTCGGAAAGGTTCGCCTTGTTGGCTCTCGGAACCGGGTTTTCGGACATCGGGTCGGCCTGAAGGTCTAGAAACTGTTGGACCTGTTCGCTTCCGAGGAGCGTATAGAAGGTTCCGAAGTATCGTCTCGTCGGCGCGATCTTCGGATCGAAGATGCCTTCCTTCTCAGCTTGTTTCAGCGTGAGATAGGCGACGATCCAGCGTTTCAAGGTGGGGAGATTGGTGCCGAGTCGCTTGGCGAACTTTCGGAGATTGTCATTGGTGAGGTCCTGTTTCGCGCGATCGAGCACAAAGCGTGCTTTGGCTTCCGGAGCCCATTCTCGCGCCGCCGTCACGTGCTTGTAGCCGAGATACGATTCGAGTGCCTCCTTCTCCCAATCGGCTTGGACTTGAATATGCCGCAGCTTCGCCGCCAGTCCTTTGCTAACTGTCGGAACCGCAGGCTCCGGATTGCCGTCAGCTATTTTTTCCCCCAACAGGAGTTTGATCGCGGCAAGGCGGCGATTCCCTTCGATAACGTAGTATTCATCTTTCTCTTCTGCCGCCCGCACAATTATCGGGTCGCCTTCTAACATGCCAGCCGACGAAATCGACTGGAGCAGGTCGTCAATCCCGATCTCGTCGACCAAGAACCGGAAGATGTGTTGCTGATCTTTTCCTTCGTCCTCGTCGAGGCGTGGGTTTGCGGGATCGAATTTTAACTTGGCGACGTCAACCGTCAGGTGTCTTATAGGCATCGTGCTTGGAAATTGGCCACCCTTCGCCGTGAGCTTCTCAGACAGTATCACAAGCGGGGCCGGTACTAAAATGAGTTGATCGCCGGATCACGCGCTCAACGCATTCGGCGCCTGTCGGTGAGTTTCAATGGATAGACTATCCGCCGATCAGCGAAGTGCAGTCATGCGCCGCATTCACGGCAGGAACACTGCACCCGAGCTGTTGGTGCGACGGCTGCTCCATCGGAACGGCTATAGATTTCGCCTGCATGATCGAACTTTACCGGGTTGTCCCGATATCGTGTTGCGTTCCCGAAAGAGCGTGATTTTCGTTCACGGCTGTTTTTGGCACCAGCATCGCAAATGCGCCGACGGACATGTGCCGCAATCGCGCCTTTCATATTGGGGTCCCAAGCTCGAACGAACTCGAGCCCGTGATACCCTTCATCGGGCGCACCTCAGGAAGCTGGGGTGGCGCTGCCTCGTTTTGTGGGAATGCCAACTCTCTAATGAAAGGCGCGTGATTCAGGTCTTAGAAGCGTTCCTGAACTCGTGAGAAGCAATCGCATCAATCCGAAAGCACGCCCCGCTACATCACCGCAATCGTGACCGCCGGGCTGGTCTGGCCCGCGATGCTGATGACCACCGGGACCTGGTTTCCCGGCGTGACTCCGTTGGGCACCACCGCGTTTACTTGATAGAGCCCCACGAATCCTGGCGCCAGGCCGGAGAATTGAACCACGGCCGGAACGCCTCCCACGGTGACGGTGGGTTGATTCGTGGTGGTGGCGGGAGGACTGGACGGGGCGCCTACGCCATCCGCGACGGCGGGATTTACCGGGCCGAGCCCGGCCGAGTAAATCACCAGCACATCTCCCGCGGTGGCAGGCGATCCGGGCGTCGCGAGGAAATTGGTTTGCCCGCGGAAGGCGAAAATGATGCCCTGCATCGGCGCTTCGACCGTGCGGAAGAAGATGCCCGGCTGCGCTGGGCCGACATCCACCTGGGCGGGTACCGATAACGTGGCGTCGCGCTGCACCAGGACCTGCTGGCTGGTGTTGGGAGTGAGTCCGTAGGGCACGACCGCGTTGACTTGCCCGCCCGACGTAAACAGGAGCGGCATGGTGATTCCGCCAATGCTCAGCGAAGTGCCGGCGAGCAGCTCCGGCAGCGGCAGCATAGAGGCGCTCGCGGTGGTGTCGGACAGTTGAGTTCCGAACAAGGACACGATCGCGCCTGGGGCGAGAGGGGTAGCCGACGCAAACGTTGCGCCGCTGACCACGCCGCCTGGCGAAATCAATGGGGGATTGATCGGAGTTCCCAGGCCGCCGCTTAGCTGGCGGGAGCCCATGATCGTGCCGGTCGAATCGTCGGCGGTCACCGTCACCACCACGTCCGCAGTGGGATGGTTGGTGCTCCAGGTCCCGTCCCATTTCCCGTTCTGCAGCAGCGGGTGCATGCTGATGGCTCCGTCGCCATTCGAGAAAGATACCTGCACGCGCCCGCTGTTCAGCGGATTGCCGCAATCGTCCTGGACTTGTACTTGCATCGCGACTGGGAATCCAGCGGGCACATTGAAAGACGGGCCAAGCGAAGTCACGGCCGGGATCAGCATGGTGGGCACGCAGGCAGTGGAAGCCGCCGTCCCGTCCGCGAAGCTGCTGTCACCCGTTGCGCCGGGCGGTGCCGCCGTTACCACAGTATTGATTTGCAGGCTCCGCACGTTCCCGTCGGAGAATTGAAGCGTCAAATAATCCTGATACACGCCTGGCGCCAACCCGTCCGTCACCGGCTGAATCACAATCTCGCCGGGCTGGCTTAAGGGAAGCGTGCCGGTGACCGGCACATACAAAGCTCCACTGGTGCTGCTCGACAGATACGACTTCGGCACTGCGTCGATGTTGTAGACCTTAACGGTTTGTGCGCCGGGAGCATCCGCGCCCGCCACGGCGTTGAACGTCACCTCCGCGGGACGGATGGCCGGACCGGCGCTTCCCGTGGAGGGCAACACGACCAGACAGAAGGTCACTTGCTGGGGTGTGTTGGCGGCCGAGGGCGAAGTGACGATCACGGAGCCGTAGTAAGTGCCGGCTGCGAGCCCGGCGGGATTCGCCTGGACGCTGACTTGAACCCCCCCTTGACCAGCCGCAACGCTGCCCGTCGTGGGAGTCGCCGCCAGCCAGGATCCGCCAGCCAAAGTGCGGGTGCTTACATTGAAATTCAACGTGCCCGTGCCGAGATTCAAGACACTAAACTGCTGGGGTGGCAGCACTCCGCCTTGCGCCACGGCTGTGACAGTGAAGCCTCTTTGGGTCAGCAAAATGGCTTGAGGCAAATTGCTGACGGTCATATTGATCGGAATGGTGATCTTGTCCCCTGGAGTGGCCGAGTCTATGATGGTCACTTTGCCAGCGTAGGCGCCCGGCGCCAGGCCAGTGGGGTCTGCGGTGACGAAAAGTGTTACCGGCGATTGAGGCGTAATGGTAGCCGAAGCGGGTTTGACGCTGAGCCAATTGCCGCCGGCAGCCATCGTAACCGAGGTGGTGTAAGGTAGCTTGCCGGAGCCTGTATTGGTCAATAGCACAGGCTCGCGGCGGGCCGGCAGGTTTTGCGGATAGGTGAAAGAAATGCTGCTGCGATTGGCCGCAAGTTTGGGCGCCAGGCTGGCGCTTACTTGGAAGTTGACCTCAACCGTCAGCGTGGACGGATTGGCGTTGGCAGCCTGAATGGTAATGGTGGCCTGGTAGGTACCGGCGGAAAGATTGGTGGGATCGGCGAGCAGTTTCATCAGCCGCGGCGTTACTCCCTGCATCGGAAGTACCGTAAGCCAGTCGGAACCGGCGCTTTGCGAAATGGAGAGAGACACGCCGCTCACCGGGCTTGAGACTAAGCCGAATTGCGGGTCGGTGGGCGCGCCGCCCGCTTCGCCCGTGAAGCCGAAACTGTTGGGCGATACTGCGATGGAAGGCGGGAAGGAGAGAACTTCCCGGATCCGGTTATTGTCCGGGTCGGCGATGTACAGGTCACCAGCGGCGTCCATTGCCAAGCCGATTGGGTAAGCGAACATCGCCTTCTTGGCCGGCTTGCCGTCGCCGAAGAATCCTACGTATCCGTTACCGGCAAACGTTCCCAGAATACCGGATGTTGACACCGTTCGGATTTGGTCGTTGAAGGTGTCGGAAAAATAGATATTGCCGGCGGCATCGAGAGCGATGCCGGAACCGTATGTCAAGGATACCGCCGCGCCCGCGGCCATCTTGCCGTCCGCGGTGTATCCGACAGTTGCACTTCCGGCGATGGTGTGCAGTTGGCCGTTGGCGTTCAGGTAGCGGATCCGCCCAGGCGGCGTATTGTTCGAATCGAGATACTCCTCAAAGTACAAACCGCCCTTGGAATCGGCCACGACTGTGCTCGGATGGCCAATGGTTGATTGGGCCGCGACGACGTTCTCACCGGAAAACGCCTGCGTACCGTTTCCCGCGATGGTAGTGATGATTCCGTTAGTATCGACCTTGCGAATGCGGTAGTTGTTCGTCTCGGCAAGATAAAGATTGCCGGCGCTGTCGAACGTCATCCCGAGAATGACACGCACTTTGGCTTGGGTGGCGGGTCCGTTGTCGCCGCTGAAACCATAAGTATCGGATTGGTTCACCACCACCGAGAAATGCAGGTCCGGCGTGATGCGCAGCACGCGGGCGTCTTCGGCCACAAAGAGGTTGCCTTTGCCATCCAAGGCCAAGCTGCGAATATTGCCCAGTGACAGGCTGGTGGCCAAGGCCGAGTTGTCCAGCGTAGGCACGGAAAAATCGTCGCCATTGCCGGCGACCGTTTGGATGGTTCCGTTTATACCGACCGCCCGAATGCGGTTGTTGTTGGAATCGAAGATATACACAGTTCCGTCTGGCCCCACGGCCACCTTGTTGGGCTCGTCCAGCAGAGCGCTGGTAGCCTGCCCTCCATCGCCGGCAAACTGATATTGACCGTTACCGGCGAGAGTGGTGAGGGTTCCACTCGCGTCAATTTTTCTCAGCCGGCCGTGACCCGTGTCGGCGACAACGATCGCTCCGTTATTAGTAAGAGCGACCCCGCCGTTTTCGTAGTAATCGGGACTGTAAATCGAGGCTTGCGCGGCGGGAACGCCCATAGCATATTGGCCGATGCCAGGGGAAGTGAGCAATGTGGTGGAGTTGCCTTTAATCACCAGGAGCACGCCTGGATACGGCTCGTTCACATACAAAGCGCCCGTGACATCCATCGCGATGCCGGTAGCGTAACTCAGACTCAAAGCCAGTGGAGCAACTCCGTTGGCCGGGGTGATCGCGCCGCCGCCGGCGACCGTATTGATCTTGCCGTCGGTGGTGATCTTCCGCACGCGCGATGCATAGTTAACGGTATCGCCGTCGGTGACGTACAGATTGCCCAGACGGTCGAAGGCGAGGGCCGTGGGAAATGCCATGTTGGCCGAGGTAGCGGCCCCACCGTCGCCGCTAAAACCGAACGTTCCTGAGCCCGCGAAAACCGTAAGGACTCCGCTCGATGACAGTTGCCAGATCCGAGCCAATGAACAGAAATAAACGTTGCCCGAGGTATCGAGCGTTACTCCGGTGATGGTGTTGAAATTAGCGGTGGTTGCCAGGATGCCGTTTGCGGGAGCAGTCTTCCCTCCGCCGGCAATCGAGTGGATGATGCCATCGGGCGTAACCTTTCGAAGCCGGACGCCGTCCGCAAAGTACACCGCTCCGGTCCCGTCTACGGCGATGCCGCCCAGCGCGGAACGGCTAAAAAAGCCAGGCAACTCCCCGACCAGATTCTGAGAGGCGGCAATTGCCGCCGAGGTGGCTGGACCACCGTCTCCCGAATAAGCCGCGATGCCGTTCCCTGCGATGCGATTCAACGTTCCGTTGGGAGTGACCTGGAGAACCACGAACTGATCGGGGTCGGTGAAGTAGATATTGCCCGCCGAGTCGACCGCCACGCCGCAGACGCTGCCAATGGGCACCGACAGCGCCGGCTGTCCGTCTCCATTGAAAACGGAATCCGTTCCAGCGACGGTGGTGATGATGTTCTGGCCAAACGCTACCGCCGATAAGCACAAGACGGCGGGGATACTGCGAACAGACATGTCGCTTAGTATTATACGGAGTCGGCGCCGGACGACTGTCGCGGCGGTCGATCCGCGGATGCATCGTCTCAGCGCTCCGCCTGCAAAGCCTTGCGCGGATCGAATCCGGCGAACTTTTCCGACCAGCGAATCCGGCCGGTCATTTGCATCACGACGAAGAGCGTCAGAATCGCACCAATGGTGATGGCCAGACCAGTGAGCCCCTTGAAGAAGAAGGCGTAAGAAAACAGCACCAGATAGATCAATTGCGCCATCGCCGCTTCCCGCACGGCAAACTGCATGCCGATCGCCAGACGCAAATACGTGACTACCAGAAAAATCGAAACCGCTGAGGCGATCACGAAGGACACGTGAATATCCAGATGGTCGGCGAGATATGCGAGCAACAAATGAAATGCAAAAAACGCGCCGGCCAGAAAGAAATAGTTCATGGGATGCAGGTCGATATTGCGTAGCGTAGTGACAATGAAAATCAGAAAGAAGAAGAAGAACAGCGACACGGGCGCAAAGAAGCTGATCTGGCTGGCCAGCGGCCCAGGCTGCAGCTTTTCCGGCATCGCCATCGCGATCTCGTAGCCGGAAACGAGATTCTTGTAGTTCCAATCCAGTTGCCAGCCACCGGGGGTTTCGTGTTTGTCTGTCGCGGCCAGCGTGTTCTCCGGAAAGTCGATGTCGCGAAAGTTGGTAGTCATGCGGAGATGAAAATCCCGAACCGGATTTACATCCTGACCGAAGTTGTACTTCCACGAATCGAGCCCGTAAGACCGGTACGCGACATGCAGTTTGACATTCCCGCCGGCCGGAAGTTCCAGCGTGACGAAGGACAGCTCTTTTTCCGTGGAGGCATTGGCCGCCTGGCCATCGACCAGGAACTGCAGATCGTCATAAACGGCCTGTGCCGCGGGAAAACGGAGACAAAGCCGCATTGCCAGTTTGTCCGGGTCGGGATTGTGAAAGACATAGTCGCCGCTAAAGCGCACCTTGTAGGTTGCATACCAAAGCAGACCCTTTTGGCGCGGTTCACTGTCCAGTTGGACGTCGATATCGCTGCTGGAAGGGCGTAAAGCATGGGCATCGTAACGCGTTCGCTCCACGACGCTGCGCTTGCCGTTTTCGGTGACTGTCTCGTCGTAATGAACGGGCGTTGCGTACTCGGCGTAAGGCGCGGCTTGCGATTGCGGCGTGCCCCAGATGGATTGCACGCGGCTCCGGAGGCGCTCAGTCGATGTGCCGGTGCGAGCCACGATGGTACCACCCAGGATGAGCCATGCGACCGAGGTGCAGCCGAAGATGAACACAATCGCGACGATGCGTTTGACCATGCCCTGATCATGCGCGAAGTTGTCAGTGTTGTCAAGTACTTTGTGAAACAGAGTAGGTCATAATTGGGTCCACCATGCTTCGCATTCCGCTGCTTTTGGTCGCGTTATCGCTGTTGGCTTGCCATAAACCGGCGCCCAAAGTCGTCGTGCCCGCGGTGTTTCGCGTCAAGTTCGAGACCACCCAAGGCGTTTTCGTGGTGGAGGCGAGGCACGGCTGGGCGCCGCATGGCGTGGATCGCTTTCATGAGCTGGTGCGCATGCGCTATTTCGATCAGAGCCGCTTCTACCGGGTAGTGCCCGGCTTCATCGCGCAGTTTGGAGTGCACCGCGACTTCAAAGTGCAAAATGTGTGGACCACGCTGCATATTGTCGATGACCCGCCCAAGGAGAAGAACCTGCGCGGAACTCTGGCTTTTGCGCAATCGGGTTCAAGCACGCGGTCGACGCAGATGTTCATTAATTTGGCCGATAACGCGGTTCTCGACGAAGAGCGGTTTGTCCCGTTCGCCAGAATTGTCGACGGGATCGAAGTGATCGACAAATTCTACGCGGGCTACGGCGAGGTGCGGCCGCAAGGAAAGAATATCGACGCCGGCCGGGTGGAAGAAGAGGCCAATGAATACCTGGTCCCGCGTTTCCCCAAGATGGATTATGTAATCCGGGCAACTTTTGCGCCCTGAGGCCTTTGGACTTCTTCGGGCTCGAACTGGATCTCCCGCTCCGTCTTCTGCCCTACCGCCTTATTAAATTAAAACGAAGTGCCTTTGTCTTTAATAAGCTTTCGACGAAGTGTTTAGCCAGGAGCCATGCTTGGGCGTGAACACGAATTCAAAGCGTTGCGGGTGAAGAGTCTCTCGCTTCTCTCCACTGCGGGAACGCCTCAAACTCTCGAGTCTCCGCTTCTCATCCGCGGTAAGGCTGAGCGCAGGTCGCTTCGTCGTGAACAGCATAAACCATTCTCGCACGAAAATGTCTTTATGGTATTGATCTAGTGATTAATAATCTGCCCCACACTGGCCTGGGATCAGCCGAAACATTCGCCAGGCATTACGATTTTGCATGTTCGCGTCTTATCTTATTACGCCGCAGCCATTGGTTCGCTGCGAACAAGACTAACGCAAAAATGGGCAGGGCCAGATAGGGCCAATAGACTTCCAGCTTTGCCTCGGCTGGCGCTACGTTGAGAGTCCCCTTGACTTTGGTTTCCACGTCGTTGCGGCAAACAGAAACCGAGTAGTTCCATTCTCCCGGCTCGCTGAGTTTGACGGTCACCGCGTACAACAGCTTGTTTTGGGCCTGGTCGCGCGAGGCGTTCACCGTCTCGCCTCTGAGGTGGATCAGCACGTCGGCGTCGAGCACAGGAGTGCGTGCCACGCGATCCTGTACCAGCACGCTAAGATCGACCGGTCCGGCGCGCAGCGGCGCCGGCGCGGCAAAAACACTGACGAGGTAGGGACCCGCATTCTGCTGCAGTTGCAGAGCGCCTCCGTCGCCAAACAGCGGCCAAGCGAACAGCGCGGCCAATGTGAGCCAGAGCGCACGCACCAGCATTAATTCATGATCATGCCGCGCATCTGCATCGGCTGAAAAAGAATCCACACACCGGCGATGTATAACAGGCAGACCAGCGCCGCCCACGGAACTGCCGCGCCAAAACGCCGCTGCGCGATGCGCCACGCGACATAAAGACTGAGGAGCAATCCTCCGTCGAGCAGCAGAATTTGCGCCGCAGTCAACCATCCCGGAACTGTGGGATGAACCGATATGATCGCCAGATGCAAAACTCTTTCTATGACGGCCATAACGGATGGCCAACCTGTCACCAGGTGAAAAAGAAAATGTGCGATCCACATGCTGAAGCCCAACGGAATCAGACACGGCGCGAAACGGCAGGCCACTTGCTTCCAGGTCGCGCCCGAGCCCGTACTTCCTAACAATCGCGACATAGAGCCGCACACGAACGCCAAGAGCAACGGCAGCACCAATAGGCCCGCTGCGTAAGCCAACGGCGCGATAGCACGCACCATACCCAATGCGTTAACGAATGCCGCAAACGCCAGCAAGAATATTAGCGACGCAAAATCCAGCCGGATGGCGCGGTCTACCACGCTTAACTGCGAGCCTGGCGCGCTCACTGCGATTCCGACGTTTTCTTGCGGACAAGCCTGCACGCAATCCAGGCAGAACGTGCAATCCAAATTGCCAGTCTTACTTGGCTGGAACAAATGCATCTCGCAGCCGCGCTGTTGAGCGTTCCCACGCAGACAATCGTGAGTCTCGCAAGGAGCACAAACTTGAGCGTCGCGAACTCTGACTTCTAGAGGAGACACCAGTGAGTTGACAAAATGGAACTGCCCGATGGGACAAACATACTTACAGAAGCTCGCGCCCTCAAAAAGACTATCGATGATCAGCGCCGTGACGAAGTATCCGGCGATGATCCATGCAGTCAGCCACGGGCTGTTCCATAGGCTGAAGACTTCGTATGACCAGAAGTAAGCGGCCAGCAAGCCCACGGCAGTCCATTTCGATCGCAATCGCTTTGGCCAGCGGTAGCGCGGCCGGAAGAAGCGCCGCGCGACATCGCGCGGAAGCGTAAATGGACAGGCCATGCAAAACAGGTTCCCCGCGGCGAGGAGACCGATCACCGCGAAGCCACGCCAGTAAGTCCAAGGCAAATTGCCGGCCAGATTGAGCGGTCCGATTTGCGGTCCCCAAAAGCCGTCCGCAACAACAACCGCCGCGAAGATCAACATTGCGCTTTGCACGATGCGTCGGAAGTAGCGATAGCGAAGGATCGGCCCGATCACGGGAACCCTCAACAAGTCCCACGGCTTGTCCTGCAATATGGGAAAGACACCGGGCGTAAAACGCTGCTTTTTTTCGCCCAGCGCTTGCATCACGGCCAGAAACGCCGGCGCGAGATACAACATGGATCCGGGCACCCACATGATCGCGCCTGCCGCGGACTGATCGTCCAAAGCCTGGATGCCGAACAGCCTTGGCGCCAGCGCATAGCTCGGATAGACCACGTGACTCGAAAATGTCAGCCACGCCGCGAGCCCCGTGTTCACGAAGTCCGCCAGCAACAGATACGGAAACATGGTCCATCGAGGCCAGTGTGGACGGCTAGGCCAGACTTCGACGACCGGCCACCAAAACAGGAGTCCTGCGGCCACAAAGCAGGCGTGCTCAGTCCGGTGCCAGGCTGGCGAACGCAGCGCCAGCTCATAAAATTTCGGAGCATGCCAGATCACCGTGGCGCTGGCCATGGCGAGCCACCCGGTCACCGGATGCGTGAGTTTGCGTCCGGCGGTCTTCAAGGCCGGCGACGTCAGAAACGGGCTAAGCGCGTCTCTGACCACCTTGGCCGGAAGTCCACGCACCATCGCCAGCAACGGTTGGCCGAGCCAGATCAGAGGCGGCGCCACCATCATCAGCAACAGATGCTGGATCATGTGGACCTCTAAGAGAAAGCCGCCAAACGCATCGAGGGGCGAAGCAAGCGCGATGAACAGCGTTGCCAAACCAGCGAGAAACGCGCTGAGCCGCCAGCCCGGATATTTGCCGGGCATCTCCAGATGCAGTCTCAGCCATCCGCGCAGATAAATGGCGGCGCAAACGGCCAACAGCAGCACCGCCGGAACGGGAATGGTCCAGGACGCGAGTACCGCTGCGGCCACCGGGTCCATTGCTAGTGCTTGTTTGCGTCGTGCGCCGGTGGTTCACTCGCGGGCCGTAACGTCTCCATGAACGCCACTACGGCGCTGACTTCCGCCGGGCTGAGGTTCTTCCCGTAGGCCGGCATGTTGCCGCTTCCCTGTATCACCTGCCGCACCAATTGGTCGGCGGTGAGGCGGGTCGCCACACCATCGAGCATCGGACCGCGCAGCCCACCCCGGCCGCCCATGCTATGACAATTCCGGCACTGTTTGTTCTGGATCACAATGGCCCCGTGTACTTCCAACGGGGTGCGCCCGGCCAAGTACCGCACGGGAATCGGGTCGCTACTCCAGGCCGACATGCTTGGCGACCAGGGTGATGTAAGTCCGGACTGCGCCAACAAGAAAAGCACCACCATGGTTCCTGCCACCAGCAGTACGGAGAACGGGCGTCTGCGCCAGCTCTTCTCGCCCGTATTGGATATGAATGGCAGCGCGACCAAAAGGACGATGATCACCACCGGCAGCGTCAACAGCAGCACCGTCTCGGTGTAAGCCGGCAGAAGAGCTAAGCCGGCGAACACGGGCAGAAAATAATAGTCGGGTTTGGGCGCTGTGATGATCAGCGTCGGATCGGGCGGGCCAGTGGGCCCTCTGTGACCAAAGACCAGCGCGCACACCAGAATCCCCAAGATTACCGAAGCGCTAAACAGCAAGTCCTTGCCGATCACGTTGGGCGCGAACGGAACACCGTCTTTGTGGATCAGCTCTTCATATTCCTGGTCGTAAGTCTCCTTCACCACCGGATGGCCGGGCTTCGGATACTCGTTGATTCCTTTCGTGAGCACCAACCGCAGATGCAAAGCTACCAGCGCCAGAATCAGGCCCGGAATGATGAAGACATGCAGGCTGAAGAAGCGTGTGAGCGTGGCGCCGCCGATGATGGGACCGGCCAGCATAAACCGCACGAGTTGCGCGCCGAGTACCGGTACGCGGCCCATGATGGAGGCGCCGATGCCCAGTCCCCAATACGCATCCTGGTCGAATCGCAGCACCTGCCCCGTAAATGCCATGCCCAAAGTGCAAAACAAAAGAATACAGCCGGAAATCCAGGTTAGCTCGCGCGGGTATTTGTACGCGCCGAACAAAAATACCTGAATCACGTGCAGCGTCATGATGCCGACCATGAAGTTTGACGCCCAATAATGCACGGCGCGCAGAAACGATCCTAGAAACTGCTGGTCGTTCAAATATTGCAACGTGGTCCAGGAATGGTCGGCCGACGGCACGTAGACGAATGCCAGACAGATGCCGGTGACAATCTGCAAAATCAGGCAGACCAGGGTTCCGCTGCCGAAAACATAGAACCAGCTATTCGTGCTGGCGGGCACGTGATGGCCGGCTGTGGCTGCATACAGCTTGGTGATATGCAGCCGGTCTTCCAACCAAAGCGCGGATGAGCGAAGAATCGAGATCATGCCGGGTCCGAAAGATTCGGTAAGTGGCCGCCGTTAATCATCAGCTGGCCATTTTCTACTTTGTTCTGATATTCGAATAGACCGCGCGGGGGCGGTCCGGAAGCGCGGTTGCCATCCTCGTAAAACACGCCGCCGTGGCAAGGGCACATGAATAAATGAGATTCCTGAAACCACCGCACCGGACATCCCAGATGCGTGCAATTGATCGCGAACACCTGAAACTTGTCGCCCTCCAGCCGGCGCACCCAGCAGGGAATGTCACCGGTGGCGCCGTCCCACGCGGTGACAAACGGATTGCGGAAGGTCGCCAGACGCGTGTTGTTCTCGGGAAACGCGTCCACGCCGCCCAGTGCGATCCAGGTACGATACGGGTTCTTCCCAAACAGGCCGGAAAGCACATACCCCAGCAGCGGAATGGCAAACAGCACACCGGCCACAGCATTCAGTGCGATGCCGGCCTTAAACAGCCACGAACGGCGAGAGGTTTCGTATTTGGCCGCGGCTGTCTTCGTTGCCGCGCAGCCGTTGCAAGGTCTGGTTTCCGGCATACTCTACAAGTTCTCCTTCTGTTGCCGATGCGAAGTCACCCAGGCAACCACATCGGAGATCTCCTCCGGAGTCATCGCATGCCCTGCGGCATATCCACGCCAATTGTGGCTGGAGTTGCGTGCGATCACGCTGGTACGCAGCGATTGGTCACTCACCAATTGCAGAAATCGCGGGTCGATCACCGACCCAGCTTTACCGTCCGCTTGACCGGCGGCGCCGTGACAACTCGCACAGTAGGTGTTGAAGGCGCTCTCCCCGCGCTGTGCATTACCGGGGCCGCCGCTGTAAGGCGGCAGATTCGCTATGTCCTGGACGCCGCCCCATTTCTGCTGCATTCCGTCCACGAGAACGTCGATTTGCTTGGCAGTGAGGAATCCGCCGGCCATGCGGGAAAACCCCGGCATCGAGGCTCCGGGAATCCCCTGGGTGATGTTTTTTCGTATCTGCTCCTTCCCGATCAAATGCTGAAAGATTGGATCGTTCAGCGTCTGCGCTGCGCCCTGCTTACCGTCCGTTCCGTGGCACGCCGCGCAATTCTCGCTGAACAGCGCTTCAAAATTCATCACGTCATCGGGACGAGTATACTCCTCCCCGTGCTTCTCACAGCCCGCGAGACAAATCAGAAAAGTAAACACGGTTAGCCGGCGGTTCATCGCTTCTCGTCCTCACCCTCACCCGGCTCCTTTTCCTTCAATAAGCCCGGCACTTCCAATCCGGTTCGCATGGCTAAAGTCCAACTTTGCATCGTCTCGATGCTCTGGGAACGGGCGATCACGTAGCCGCCGATCATTCCGAAAGCGAGTTGCGAGGCTACGAACCAGCGCCAGTCAATCCGGGCATTCAGCGCCGGATTCACTACGTCCAGAGTCGAGGCAATCAAACCCGACCAGAGAATTGGCGAGACAATGCCGGCCCACAGCCATGCTCCTTTGGGGAACATGGGGAGCATCACAGCATAGAGCACGCCGACCAGGATGGAAGTGAGCAAGTGAATCACCACGCCCAGACCCAATCCGACGGCGCTGAAGTGGCGCAGTTCCTCCACGCTCGCCGAGGCCATGTCTGGCAGCGCAGCCGCGGCCAACAGGTTAATGGGATACCAGATGCTGCCTTGCGAAATCAGCCCGAAGACCAGCGCCACCGCGGCCATGGCGGCAGCGCCCACCAACCCCCCTTTAATTCCCGCGGAATACGGTTTGATTTCAGCCGGAATGCGGACGCGATGCCCTTCTTCGCCAGGGTGGAGATGTTCCACGCGGCGCGTCACCGGCCGCTCCGCCGCGGCTGCCTCAAGCCGTGGATGTTCCACGGCAACGGCCACATGGTTCTCTATGGGAAGCACTTCAAACCACCAGCCAACGGCTGCGCGCAGAAACAGAACAAGGCCCAGCAGGCTGAGATAGTACGTGGTCACCATGCCGGCAAAAAGCAGTGCCACGCTAAATGCGAAGATCATCGGCCAAGCCGTTGGCGCGGGCAGATGGACGACATCCTTGGATTCGTGTTCCATGATTGGCCTCAGCGTCCTAACCAGTAAACGACGGTAAAGACCACCACCCAAACCGCGTCCACAAAATGCCAGTACCAACTGAGCAGTTCGACGCGATGATGATGGCGGTGCAATTCGACGCCGCTCACCGATAGAAAGAATACCAGCGACAACAACGTCAAACCAACCACCACGTGGCTGGCATGCAGCCCCACCAGCGAATAGTAGGTTGTCCCGAACAAATTGGTTGCGATGGTCAGGTGATCCTGGTTGATGAGCTTATTCCACTCGATCGCCGTCTGGCGCAAGAATTCGAGACCGAGCAAGATAGTGATTCCCATCCAGAGCAGAAACCGGCTCCGCGAATCGTCCCTCACACCGCGGACCGCCATTTCTACCGTAAGACTGCTCGATAAGAGGCAGACGGTCGCCCAAATCGGGAGCGTCAACACATCGGCGGGATACGGCCCAGTGAGGCTCTTGCCAATATAGAAGACGTAAGCGATCACGAAAATCATGAAAATGGTCGCTTCCGTCGCAATCAGGCACAGCACGCCCACTTTGCCGCGGTCAATCAGATTCCCGTCCGGAGTGTGAGCAATCACCAACGCTTCAGATGACATGGCGTCTTCCTCTACTCGTATTTCCAATCGGGATCGTCCGGGTGCTTCAAATCCCACAACGGACGGCTGCTCCGGACTTCCGGCAAGGTTGCAAAGTTGTATTCGGGCGGAGGAGAAGTGGTGGACCATTCCAGGGTCCAGGCGTCCCATGGGTCCGCGCCAGCCATGCGGCCTTTTCGCAAGGAGTAAATCACGTTAAAGACAAAGAAGAGAACCGCCGCGCCTTGCACCACCACTCCGACGGACGAGATCATGTTCCACAGTTCCCAGCCCCGGCCCGGGGCGTAAGTATAGATGCGCCGGGGCATACCCAGTAAACCAGCAAAGTGCTGCGGGTCAAACGTGAGATGGAACCCGATTACGAGCAGCCAGAAATGCCATTTCCCCAGCGTTTCGTCGAGCCGCCGGCCGGTGGCTTTGGGAAACCAATAATAAATCGCGCCAAACAGCGTGAACAGCAACCCTCCAAACAGCACGTAGTGGAAATGCGCGACCACGAAATAGGAATCCGTCAGTTGCCAATCGAAAGGGGCAATCGCCAGCATCACTCCGGTCAGACCGGCGATCAGGAACTGGAACAGAAACCCTATGCAAAAGAGCATTGGCGTATCCATTCTTAGCTTGCCGCCCCACATGGTTGCCAGCCAATTGAACATTTTTACGCCCGTCGGAATGCCCACAACCAACGTGGAGAACGCGAAGAAAATGTTGGCTTTCGAACTCATCCCCACGGCGAACATGTGATGCGCCCATACTCCAAAGCTGATAAAGCCGATCGCGACTGTAGCGCCGATCATGGCCATGCGCCCGAACATGGGCTTGCGCGAAAACACCGGGATAATCTCCGAAGCGGCTCCAAATCCCGGCAACATCAGAATGTACACCTCCGGATGCCCGAACATCCAGAAAAAATGCTGCCACAGCACTGCATCGCCGCCCGCCTGCGTGTCGAAAAAGTGAGCGCCCAAGAAACGGTCCAGCAGCAGCATGACCTGCGCGGCCGTCAAAGGAGGCATGGCAATCAGAATCTGGCAAGACACCACGAAGAGGAGCCAAACCAGCAGCGGCATTCGCGACAGCGTCATTCCTTTCGCTCGCGAGCTGAGAACGGTGGCAATGACATTGACCGCTGTAATGGTGCTGCCAATGCCGCTCAACATGATACTCAGCACCCAATAATCGGTGCTGGTTCCGCGGGAGAAGGCCCGCTCGTTGAGCGGCGAGTAGGCAAACCAGCCAACGTCGGGAGCGGTTCCGTGTCCAGCCAGGCCTTCTCCGGTGAGATAACTGGCATAGAGCAGTATTCCGCCAAAGAGCGTCAGCCAGAAGCCCATGGCGTTCAATCGCGGAAAGGCCATGTCGCGCGCCCCGAGCATCAGCGGGACCAGATAGTTGGCCAGCGCCGCGAAGAACGGCATGCCGACAAAAAACACCATGGTGGTGCCGTGCACCGTAAACAGCCGATTAAAGGTGGCCGGCTCAATCAGGGTGCTATTCGGAAACATGAGTTGCGCGCGCATCACTGCGGCCAGGAGGCCCGCCACCACGAAGAACATCAGCGCGGTGATGGTGTACATCAGGCCAAGCCGTTTGTGGTCAACGGTGATTACCCACTCATGCAACAGCGACGGCAGGGAAAACGCCGGTGCTTTGCGTTGCTCATCGAAAGGATAGGTGACGGTGGCCATGAGTCTCCCGCGGTTACTTCAACGACGACAGGTACGTTGTCACTTGCTCGACTTGTTGCTCATCCAGTTGCATGTCGGGCATCAGGTTGCCTGGCTTAGTGGCCTGGGGATCCCGCACCCAGGCATTCAAGTTGTGAGCGGTATTCGGAACCATGCCTGAAGCAATGGTTTGCCGGCTCATCAGGTGCGTAAGGTCGGGGCCAAACTTGCCCGCCGCCGGCGTTCCTCGCACTGTATGGCAATTAACACAATTCAGCGAAAGAAAAGTCTTCCGGCTGGCGGAGGGTCCATCGCCTGCCGCTTCCATTTTCTGCGCGGCAGCCCATTTCTCGAAATCCTCGGGGGTATCCACCACCACTCGGATCAGCATGTTGGCGTGCTGCGTTCCACAGTATTCGGCGCAGTTGCCCAGATACACACCCGTTTCCCGTGCATCGAGCCACATCTTATTGGAACGGTTGGGGATAACGTCAGTCTTTCCGGCCAGTTGCGGCACCCAGAAGCTGTGCGCCACGTCGGCCGACTCGAGCGTCAGGAAAGTGTATTGTGGCTTCGTTTTGGTATTCAGCGGAATGTGCAACTCGTTGGCGGCCGTGATGCCCAGTTCCGGATAGCGAAACTCCCACCACCATTGATGCCCCACTACGGTAACCTTGACGGCGTCCGCGGGCGCGCGCTTATCCTCGATGGCCGCGATCACCCGGGCGGTCGACATCGTCAAGACGAAGACGATGAGGATTGGAATCACGGTCCAGGCTATTTCAATTTGGTTACTGCCGTAGACTTGGGCCGGTTCTGTGCCATCGTCGCCCGCACGGCTGCGAAAGCGAACAATGGCATAAGCCAGCAGGCCTGCCACCACCAGAAAAATTGCGGCGCAGATCACCAGTGTCAGGACGGACAGCCGCATTACCGAGTCCGCCGAATCTCCCAGCGGCCGGAAGATATTCCCGACGGAGTGCACTTCTTGGGCCCGAGCCTCAGATGCCGCTGCGAGGCACAAGCCAAATAGGATTCGTGGTCGCATCTCTCTTCTCTGCTACGGCGATCAGCTTAGAAATACCGTTTTGAAGGATAACAGATCTTAGAGCGAGAAGCTACGCGATTCGTGCGTATGTCGCAAATGCGACGGAACATCCGTGCGCCCGGTCATGACGCCGCAGTGCCGCCCGGCACAGTTGGCAGGCGTGATAAGCCTCATTGGCGCGCTGCAGCGTGTCGTCCGGGGTGACGCCGTCGAGGCGGACTACATACGTGACAACTTGGCGGTAGGCCTCAACAGCTTCTTCCACTTCTGCCAACAGCTTGCGTCTCTCGCGGCAGGACATTCTTGCGCCTCTCTCGCTTTCGCCCCTACTGGCAACTGAGGTTCGATGGTGGTTTAGTGCGTTCTTGCCCCGATCTTTCTCAAAGAATGTTTGCCCAACCGGTGCCAGAGGGTGCCAGAGGGGTGCCAGAGGTGTCAGACGCCTCTGCCTCCGATTGCGGACAGAGGCTGGCTTCTCTTCGTAAGGGCAATTCCGGCCTTACGGCAGCGCCCTAACCAGCAGCGTCGCCTTCACGGCAACCTTCTGAAACTGCATGGGAAAGCTTTGCCCGGCGTAGTAAGCGTCCCACTGGTCCTTATAGTGCCAAGACAAGAACTGGCCAGATTCCCCGGCGGTGATGTTATTCAGCGATTGGTCCCACGACGACAGATCGGCGACAAAACGCATGGACGGCCCCAATCTCCGCGTGGTCTGCTTAATCGTAGTGGAAGAACCGCTCATCGGAACCGGTCCAATATTGAAATAGCTGCCGATCAGCGGGATCTGGCTCCCCACCGGCTGCTTGATTTCCAGCTCATTGTAGGCGCCGTAACTCCAGTTCTTCAATAGGCCGCCTTGCAATTTTCGGCCTTCTTCGTATGCCTTGCTCAAAGCCGGCAGCAACAGTTCTTCGCGGCCGTATTTTTCCACCACCCAGGTGGACATCTCATAGGAATAAATATCTCCATGTCCCGGCGAAGCCATTTCCGCCAGGCGCGATCGTACCTGTTGAAACAGCAGCCGGGCCAGCACCGGCGCCGGCAGGCTCTTCTCCATCTGCCCATTCCAGTTTCTGAGCAAGTCCACCTGTTCATGGAGATCGGCTTTATGCGTTTTCTCCTTGTCCCAGGCTGCTACCGTGCGCTGGGCCAGCAAATGCAGGAACGGCGAGTAGACATCCTTCGCGACCACCAGCATGTCTTCCGGTTTCCATCCCTTGCGCGCGGTCAGGAGATCGCGAATCTCCGTAGACCGGTAGGGAGGCGAAAAAACCCCGCCCACGCGATAGTTATAATCCGCGGGGAAGGGATTCTGATTCGCCGTTACGACGTATCCGCGCTCCGGGTTGAAGGCTGACGGCAATTCGGCAAACGGAATCCAGCCTTCCCATTCGTATTCTCCCGAACTGCCATCCAGTGGAAGGTCGCCATCAAAGTTCTTACGGATTGGTAACTTTCCAGTTGCGTGGTAGCCGATGTTCCCCTCCACGTCCGCGTAGACGAAGTTCTGGCCGGGCCCCGGAAACCGCTCGATCGCAGCCAGAAACTCACGCCAGTTTTGTGCCCGGTTGAGATCGAAGAACGGAAACTGGTACGAACCTGGTTCCGCCGCGGCCCAGCGTAGCGCAAGAAAGCGGCCTTCCTCGGCATCGATCACCGGTCCGTGCCGCGTCACCCACTGGGAGAACGAAAATGGTTTGGCGCCCTTGACCGCGATGGGTTCGGTTTCCAGCCGTGCCTGTTCCAATTTTCCTTGAAACACGTAACGCCCGGATTGCGGATCCAGCCGTTCCTGGTACAGGTCCTGAACGTCGAAGCCGAGATTGGTCACTCCCCACGCGATGCGGTCGTTGTGGCCGATGATCACACATGGCACTCCCGGCAAGGAAACGCCGCTGACGTTCAAGCCTGGGGCTTTCAAATGCACCATGTACCAGGTGGATGGCATGTCGAAGTCCAGGTGCGGGTCATTGGCGAGAATGGGTTTGCCGCTCGCCGTCCACTTTCCGGAAACCGCCCAGGCATTGGATCCCGGTTGCACCTCACGGCCGCTCCGCGCCGGAAACAATTGGTTGACCAGCGCCGCATCGCCGTGTTCCAGCATCAATTGTTTTTCCAGATCGTCCTTCCACGTCGTGGTCAAATTGCGATGCATCTGGAGACCTGCCAGCACCGTATCCACCGGGCTCCATGGCCGCGGATCGTAACCCAGCAGAGTGAATTCCAGCGGCAGATTGCCCCGATGAGTCTCGATGAAATAATTCACCCCGCGCGCATAGGCGTTCAACACCACGCGATCCGCGCTGGGCAGGGTGCGCCAATGTGCTTCGGCCATCCGGCGCATGCGCAGCGCGCGCGCCTCACGATCGCTGTTCAGCCCCGCCGCGCCTACCACTTCGGCCAGCTCTCCGCCCGCCAGCCGCCGGAGCGCGTCCATCTGCCACAGCCGGTCCTGCGCGGTGACGTAGCCTTGCAAGAAGATTGCGTCTTCCCAATTCGCTGCGTTGATGTGCGGCACGCCCCTCGCGTCGCGCTCGATAGTCGCGGCACCCGAGATCGGCGCCGCGATTTCTCCGCTGGTCTTGGCCAGCGGCCTCCAGACATACCAGAAGACCGCCGCCACGACGAACGCGAGCAAAACCGCTATGCTCAAGTTAATGTATTTGATCGCCTTTGCGAGATGCACTAGAAATTCCATGGTCCCATAGCGGCCGGCTTTCTCTCCCTTCCATGTACTATCGCTTAGGCATATTGGTCGTCATTATTGCCCTCAACGGGTTCTTCGCCGCGGCCGAAGTCGCATTGCTTTCTGTCCGCCGCAGCAAGCTGCGTGAACTGGCCGAGCGAGGGCAAGTTGCGGCTCAAGTCGCTTTGAATCTTCTCGCGAATCCCGCCCGCCTCCTCTCCGTAACGCAGGTTGGCGTGACGTTGGCCAGCCTCGGTCTCGGTTGGGCGGGAGAAGGGACCGTCTATGAGCTGCTGGTCGCGGGCCTCGGGCCGTGGACCACTCCCCACCTGGCGCCCATGATGCATGGCGTCAGTTTTGGCCTATCTTTCCTGCTCATCAGTTATGCGCACGTGGTCATAGGCGAAGTAGTGCCTAAGAACCTGGCGATCGAAAAATCGGCCCGCCTGGCAATTCTGGCTGCTCCGGTTTTGCTGCTCTTCGATCGCTTGGTGGCGCCGTTCGTGTTTGTTTCGGAGCGGTCGGCGGCGGCGCTGTCGCGGCTGATCGGGCTGAAAGGATCGCACAGCGGCGGCGGGCATTCGGCCGAGGAACTGAAGTTCATCGTTACCTCCAGCCGCAAGGAAGGGCATCTCCGGCAGTTTGAGGAAGACGCCATCCAAGCCCTGCTCGATCTGACCGATTATTCCGCCCGCGAGATCATGGTGCCGCGCAACGCCATCATCTCCGTCTCCGTCGACGCTACGCTCGATGAGACCCTGCGACTGATGCGCGAACACCAGTATTCACGCTTGCCGGCCTACGAAGGCACGCCCGAACATATCGTCGGCTACATCCACTACAAAGATTTGATGCGCGTCTGGGAGGAACGCCGGATCGCTCTCGAACGCGGCCGCACGGTACGCCAGTTTCGCGTGCAGCGAATTCTGCGTAAGCCCCTGGTTGTGCCGGAAACTAAATCGCTCGCCGACCTGATCGACGAATTCCGCACCACGCACATTCACTTGGCCATCGTGGTTGACGAATTCGGGACCATCGGAGGCCTGGTGACGCTGGAGGATGTGCTGGAGCAAATTTTCGGCGAAATCGGCGACGAGCATGACGTCAAACGTCCCGCGCCACGCGCCGAAGCGCCCATCCTGGACGTCGAAGGCGCCATCAGCATCGTGGATCTCGCGACTCAATATGGAGTGGAACTGCCGGGCGACGCCGGTTTTGAAACGCTGGCGGGCTTTCTCCTCTTTCAACTCGGCTACATTCCTACCCAGGGGGAATCGGTCGAATATGGCGGCCGCAAGTTTACCATCACCGGCATGGATCGCAATCGAATCTCGCAAGTCCGCATCGAACGCTTGCCCACAGCACAAAGCGCCTCGAATATACTATAGGCAGATGACCATCGACGAGCGCTTAGAGCGTCTTACCGAACGCCACGAAGCGTTGACGCAGACCGTCGAACTGGTGGGACACCTGCAGCAGAAGAACGAAGAGGCATTGGCGAAGAACGAAGCGCTGATGGCGCGTGTGATCGAAAGCATCGATCGGCTTGCTCGTATCGCACAAGCTCACGAGCAGCGTATCTCAGACATCGAGGGCCGCCAATAGGTTTCTTGCCGAATTGTGGGGCGGTCCCCCTGGACCGCGCCGGACGTCCTCGTCCGGCTTTCCCTCCCCATACTCGCGGACGGGGACACAGCGGGCTCCATCCCGAACTCTTTCGGTTGAAACTTATTGTAGCTGTGTCCCCTGGCGCATGGCCCGATGACCATGGTTGAAGAGGACCATTTCGAACACTGGCCGCAATGTCACTACCCGCATCCCCCTCGCTAGCGTCGGCCTGCCAATAGCCTTCCCGCTGATCCTCATTCCGGATTCGCGGTATGCTTCAACAATGGAAGTTGCAAAGATGCTTGAGGAGCTCCGGCAAGAGCGCGATCAGATCGAAAATGTCATCGCGAGCCTGGAGCGGCTCGCGTTGGGGGGCCGTAAACGCCGCGGGCGTCCACCCGCATGGCTCAAGGAAGCTGCTACCGTGAAGCGCCGTGGGCGTCCACCTGGCAGCAAAAATAAACCGAAAGCGGAGTGAGCGCTGTCGCGGACCACAGCGGGCCGCTTTGAGCCGTTAGTAGAATTGAAGTATGTCCTCCAGTGCGGCGGCCCTGGCTTCTCCGGAAGAAATAGCCAAGTATGAGGCGGTGATCGGGCTAGAGGTGCACGTGCAGCTTGGCACGCGCACCAAGATCTTCTGTGGCTGTCCCACCGGCTTCGGCGCGGCGCCCAACACCAATGTCTGCCCGGTGTGTCTCGGTCTGCCGGGCGCTTTGCCGGTGTTGAACCAGCAGGCCGTGGAGATGGCGATTGCCGCTTCGCTATCCATGCATTCGAAGATCAACTCGTTCTCACGCTTTGCGCGCAAGAACTACTTCTATCCAGACCTGCCCAAGGGCTACCAGATTTCCCAATATGATCAGCCGCTGGCCGAACACGGTTGGCTGGACATCGGCGAGCGGCGCATCGGCATCACGCGCGTACACATGGAGGACGACGCGGGCAAGAGCATTCACGACGGATTTAAGGACTCCGACCTGTACACCTACGTCGATCTGAATCGCAGCGGGACGCCGCTGATCGAGATTGTCACCGACCCCGACTTGCGATCCGCGGAAGAAGCCCACGCTTTTTTGACCGAACTGAAGATGGTAATCGAGTACGTCGGCGTCTCGGAATGCGACATGGAAAAAGGACAGCTCCGCTGCGACGCCAACGTTTCCGTGCGGTTGAAAGGCGCGGAAAAACTCGGCACCAAGGCCGAAGTCAAAAACCTGAACTCGTTCCGTTTTGCCAAGCTGGCGCTGGACTATGAAATCGCGCGCCAGGTCGCGGTGATCGAAAGTGGCGGCAGGGTGGTGCAGGAAACTCGCCTCTACAATGTTGCCACCGGCGAGACCGTGAGCATGCGCAGCAAGGAACATGCCCATGACTATCGCTATTTTCCCGAGCCCGATCTGGTTCCGCTGCGCATCAGCGATGCCTGGCGCGAGCGGATCGCGCGCAACCTGCCGGAACTCCCCGCCGACAAACGCGCCCGCTTCATCAAGACCTACGGGATTCGAGAATACGATGCCCAGGTCCTCACGCAATCCCAAGCCCTGAGCGGCTATTTCGAGCGCGCGGCCGCGGTGTCCGGCGATGGCAAGACAACCGCGAATTGGGTGCTGGGCGACTTGCTGGGCGCTTTGAAGGGCCAAGATATTGACGAGTCGCCCGTGAGCGCGGAAAGACTCGGCGAACTCCTAGCGTTGATCGGCAAGGGCGAGATCTCCGGCAAACTCGCCAAGGAAGTATTCGTCAAGATGTTCGCCACTGGCGAACCCGCGAACGTAATCATGGAACGTGAAGGACTGAAGCAGATCAACGACGCCGGCGCTCTCGGCAAGATCGTCGATGACGTGATCGCGGCCAACCCCAAGCAGGTGGAACAGTACAAGGCCGGAAAGACCACAGTCTTGGGCTTCCTGGTCGGCCAAATCATGAAGGCGAGCAAGGGTCAGGCAAATCCCGCCGCGGTTAACGAACTGTTGCGCGAGAAGCTGTCGTAGCGCTTGAACTTGAATTGCTAAAGCGGAACGTCAGCACCAACTTGCTGTTGACGTCCCGCCCGTTGGCTTGG